>NZ_JBKYAR010000019.1:0-39240 GCF_047023275.1 Faecalibacillus sp.
CTCAATTTATCCGAACCATACTATGCACATGTGTCAGATGGTTAATTAAGAAAAAAAATTAAAAAAAATCAAAAAAAGTATTGCATAATGGGTATAATTATCATATAATACCGATGTTGATGTCACGAAGAAGTGCGAGGTTGCTGAAACACCGAAAAGCGTTGTCATGAAACGGCATGTTTCAGGTAATTCGTAACGAGTGGATCAAATCCTATATGAATTTGAAAGGAGAGAATATCATGGCAAATAATAAAATTAGAATTAGATTAAAATCATTTGATCATAAAATTCTAGATGCTTCAGCAGAAAAAATTATTTCTTCTGCAAAAAAATCAGGTGCTCAAGTAGTTGGTCCAGTACCATTACCTACTGAAAAGGAAATATATACAATCCTTAGAGCTGTTCACAAATATAAAGATTCACGTGAACAATTTGAAATTAGAACTCACAAACGTTTAATCGACATTGTGAATCCTACACCAGAAACAGTTGATGTTTTAACTAGATTAGAATTACCTAGTGGTGTAGATATTGAAATTAAATTATAAGAAAGGTAAAAGGTGTAACTCATGAAAGGAATCTTAGGTCGTAAGATTGGAATGACTCAAGTCTTCACAACTGATGGTGTTTTAATCCCTGTTACTGTTGTAGAAGCTACTGAAAACGTAGTATTACAAAAGAAAACAGTTGCAACTGATGGTTATGATGCTGTTAAAGTTGGTTTTGAAGATAAAAGAGAAAAATTAGCAAACAAAGCTGAAAAAGGAATTGCAAACAAAGCTAACACAGCTCCTAAGCGCTTCATTAAAGAATTTCGTTTTGACGAAATGATGAGTTATGAAGTTGGAGATAAAATTACTGTTGATAGCTTCGTAGCTGGTGAAGTTGTAGATGTAACAGGAACTTCAAAAGGTAAAGGTTATCAAGGTGTTATTAAGAGACATGGACAACACATTGGTCCTAAAGGACATGGTTCAGGAGCTCATAGAATTGTTGGTTCAATGGGACCAATCGCTCCAAACAGAATCGCTCCAGGTAAAAAATTACCAGGACAAATGGGACATGTAACTCGTACAATTCAAAACTTAGAAGTTGTAGCAGTAGATCCAGAAAACAACTTATTATTAATCAAAGGTTCAGTACCAGGACCTAAAAAAGGTTTAGTTGTTGTTAAAACTGCTATCAAAAAAGCTGGTCAAGTAAATCCAGTACATGAATTAGTAGATTACACTCCAGAAGAAGTTGAAGAAACTGTAGTAGAAGAAGCTGTAGAAACAGCTGCTGCAGAATAATTTGAAGAAGGAGGAAATGAGAATGCTTAACGTAAAAGTATTTAACCAAGAAGGTGCAGAAGTTAAAGACTTAGAATTAAATGAAGCAGTTTTCGGTATTGAACCACATAAACAAGCTATGTTCGATATGGTCTTATTACAAAGAGCATCTTTAAGACAAGGTACACATAAAGTTAAAAACCGTACTGAAGTTGCTGGTGGTGGAAGAAAACCATGGCGTCAAAAAGGTACAGGTAGAGCTAGACAAGGTTCAACACGTGCTCCACAATGGAGAGGTGGAGGAGTTGTCTTTGGTCCTACACCAAGAAGTTATAAATTCAAATTAAACCGTAAAGTTAGAAGATTAGCTTTAAAATCAGCATTATCTTCAAAAGTTCAAGATAATGAATTTACAGCAATCGATGGAATTTCATTCGAAGCTCCAAAAACTAAACAAATGGTTAAAGTATTAGAAAACTTAAACGCTCCAGTAAAAACATTAATCGTTGTTGATGAAATCACATTAAATGTTGAAAAATCAGCAAGCAATATTCCAGGAGTTAAGTTATTAGATGCTAAACATGTTAATGTTTATGATATCTTAAACAGTGATAAGTTAATTATGACTGAAGCTGCAATCAAAGCTGTTGAGGAGGTATTAGCATAATGGCACACATGACAGATGTATTAAAAAAACCAGTACTTACTGAAAAGTCATTAGCTCTTCAAACTGAAGAAAATAAATACACATTTGATGTGGATTTAAATGCTAACAAAACTGAAGTTAAAATCGCAGTTGAAACTTTATTCAATGTAAAAGTTGAAAAAGTTAACATTATGAATGTTAAACCTAAAGCTAAAAGAATGGGTAGATATGAAGGTAAAACTAACAAAAGAAGAAAAGCTATCGTTAAATTAGCTGAAGGAAGCACAATCAATTATTTTGATGAAGATTAATTGATAAAATATTGGAATAACTCGTTCCAGATAAGAAAAATAGGAGGAAACTAAAGATGGCAATCAAAACTTATAAGCCAGTGACTAACGGTCGTCGTAATATGACTTCATTAACTTATGAAGAAATTACAACTAATAAACCTGAAAAATCTTTAGTTGCAAAAAAATCTAAAAAAGGTGGACGTAACAACCAAGGTGTGATCACAACTCGTCATCATGGTGGTGGACACAAACAAAAATACCGTATTATCGATTTCAAAAGAAATAAAGATAATATCCCAGGTAAAGTTGCAACTATTGAATATGATCCAAACAGATCAGCAAACATCGCATTAATTAATTATGTAGATGGTGAAAAAAGATATATTTTAGCTCCAAAAGGGTTAGAAGTAGGAATGGAAATCATTTCTGGTGAAGAAGCAGATATCAAAGTTGGTAATGCATTACCAATGGGAAATATGCCTGAAGGTACTGTAATTCACAATATTGAAATGCAACCTGGTAAAGGTGGACAAATCGCAAGATCTGCTGGTGTGTCTGCTCAAATCTTAGGTAAAGAAGGAAAATATGTAACTGTAAGACTTGCATCTGGTGAAGTAAGAAAATTATTATCAGTATGTAGAGCTACAGTTGGTGTAGTAGGAAATGAAGATCATGGTTTAGTAAACTATGGTAAAGCAGGACGTATGAGATGGAAAGGTATTAGACCTACAGTTCGTGGTTCTGTAATGAACCCTAATGATCACCCTCATGGTGGTGGGGAAGGTAGAACTTCTATCGGACGTAAAGCACCAATGACTCCTTGGGGTAAAAAAGCTATGGGTGTTAAAACTAGAAAGAACAAAAAAGCTTCGACTAAATTAATTGTACGTCGTCGCAATGGTAAATAATAAGGAGGAAAGAAAAAATGGCACGTAGTTTAAAAAAGGGACCATTTGTTGATGCTCATTTAATGAAAAAAGTAGAAGCATTAAATGAATCAGGTAAAAAAGAAGTTATCAAAACTTGGTCAAGACGTTCAACAATCTTCCCTCAATTTATCGAACATACATTTGCAGTATATAACGGAAAAGAACATATTCCTGTTTACGTTACTGAAGACATGGTTGGTCATAAATTAGGAGAATTCGCTCCAACTAGAACTTTCCATGGTCATGATGCTGACGATAAAAAAGGAAAGAAATAGAGAGGAGAATAGAACATGGAAGCAAAAGCAGTAGCTAAAACAATTCGTGTATCACCTCAAAAAGCAAGATTAGTAGTTGATTTAGTAAGAGGTAAAACAGTTAAAGAAGCACTTGGTATCTTAGAATATACTAATAAAGCTGCTTCTCCTGCAATCTCAAAAGTTGTTAAATCTGCAGCACAAAACGCTGTATATAACAATGATGCAGATGCAGAAAAATTATATGTTAAAGCAATCTTCGTTGATGAAGGTCCAATTTTAAAAAGATTCGCTGCAAGAGCTAAAGGTAGCGGAACAAGAATTTTAAAAAGAACATGCCACATTACTTGTGTGGTTGATGAAAGATAGGAGGTACTAGAATGGGTCAAAAAGTAAGTCCAGTAGGTTTACGTGTTGGTGTTAACCGTAATTGGGATTCAAGATGGTACGCAAACGATCAAGATTTCGCTGGTTTATTACATGAAGATATTAAAGTTCGTGATTATATTCTTAAAAAACTTAAAACAGCTTCAGTAGCAAAAGTTGAAATCGAAAGATCAAAAAATCGTGTAACAATTTTTGTTCACACATCTAGACCTGGTGTAGTTATCGGTAAAGATGGTGAAGCAGTAGATGCTTTAAGAAAAGAAGTATCTAAATTAGTAAGTAGTAAACAAGTTTTCATTAACATTGTTGAAATTAAAAATCCAGATGTTGTTGCTCAATTAGTAGCAAATAACATTGCAGAACAATTAGAAAATCGTGCATCTTTTAGAACTGTTCAAAAACGTGCTATTCAAAGAGCAATAAGAGCAGGAGCTAAAGGAATTAAAACTAATGTTTCAGGACGTTTAGGTGGAGCTGATATGGCTCGTGCTGAAGGTTACTCTGAAGGGAATGTCCCTCTTCATACTTTAAGAGCTGATATCGATTATGCGACTGCAGAAGCAGATACAACTTATGGTAAATTAGGAGTTAAAGTTTGGATTTGTAAGGGAGAAATCCTTCCTGAAAAAAAGAAAGGGGATAAATAATCATGTTGATGCCTAAAAGAACAAAATACAGAAGACCTCACCGTGTTAGCTACGAAGGTAGAACTAAAGGTGGAGACAAAGTATCATTTGGTGAATTTGGTTTAGTAGCAACTGAAGGTGCTTGGATTACTTCTCGTCAAATTGAAGCAGCACGTATTGCCATCAACCGTTATATGAACCGTGGTGGTAAAGTATGGATTAGAATTTTCCCTCACTTAGCTAAAACTAAAAAACCATTAGAAGTACGTATGGGATCAGGTAAAGGTTCTCCAGAAGAATGGGTAGCAGTAGTTAAAACTGGTAGAGTATTATTTGAAGTTGCTGGTTTAGATGAAGCTACATTAAGAGAAGCTTTAAGACTTGCATCTCATAAATTACCTATTAAATGTAAAATCATTGGAAAGGGTGAATAGTTATGACAGCGCAAGAAATTAGAGAATTAGATACTGAAGCTTTATTAGCTAAAGTTGAAGAATACAAAAAAGAGCTTTTTGGATTAAGATTCCAACAAGCTACAGGACAATTAGAAAACACTGCACGTATTAGACAAGTTCGTAAAACAATCGCTCGTATTAAAACAGTGATTAGAGAAAGAGAATTAAACCAATAGGAGGAGATACAAATGGAAAGAAATAATCGTAAAGTTTATACTGGTACAGTTGTATCTACTAAAATGGATAAAACTATTACAGTGCTAGTTGAAACACATGTAAAACATAAGTTATATGGTAAACGTATGAAATCATCTACAAAATTTCATGCACATGATGAAAACAACGCTGCTCAAGTTGGAGATACAGTTAAAATCATGTCAACAAGACCATTATCTGCTACAAAACGTTTCCGTTTAGTAGAAATCGTAAAAAAAGCAGAAACAGTTTAATAAACTCTAAAAGGAGGTAACCGGAATGATTCAAAACGAAAGTAGACTTAAAGTTGCTGATAATACTGGTGCTAAAGAAGTATTAGTAATTCGTAACTTAGGTGGGTCAAATAGAAAAACAAGTAGTATTGGAGATGTTGTTGTAGCAACAGTTAAACAAGCAGCTCCAAATGGTACTGTTAAAAAAGGTGAAGTAGTAAAAGCTGTTATCGTTAGAACTAAATATGCAGTAGGACGTGAAAACGGTTCTTACATTAAATTCGATGATAACGCTTGTGTTATTATCAGAGATGACAAGTCTCCAAGAGGGACTCGTATCTTTGGACCAGTTGCAAGAGAGTTAAGAGATGCTGATTTCATGAAAATCGTATCATTAGCTCCAGAAGTATTATAAGGAGGCGTGGCACATGAAAATCCGTGTTGGTGATACTGTTGTAGTTATCGCAGGTAAAGATAAAGGTAAGACAGGTGAAGTGTTACAAGTTCTTGCTAAAGAAGAAAGAGTAATCGTTGAAGGAGTAAACATGGTAACAAAACATGTTAAACCTTCACAAGCTGATCCTGAAGGTGGAATTGTTAACAAAGAAGCTCCAATTCATGTTTCTAATGTTGCATTCTATGATTCAAAATCAAAATCTGCAGTTAAATTAGGATATAAAGTATCTGTAGATGAAAATGGAAAGAAAACTAAAGTACGTGTTAACAAAAAAACAGGTGCAGAAGTTGATTCTAAGAAAAAGAAATAATTGAAAGGAGATAGCAAATGAATCGTTTACAAGAACGTTATGAAAACGAAGTAGTTAAGTCGTTAATGGAAAAATTCAATTATTCTTCTAAAATGCAAGCACCAAAAATCGAAAAAATCGTATTAAATATTGGTGTTGGTGATGCAGTATCTAATTCAAAATTATTAGATGATGCAGTTAATGAATTAACATTAATTACTGGTCAAAAACCAGTTGTCACTAGAGCTAAAAAATCAATTGCTGGTTTCAAATTAAGAGAAGGTCAAGCAATCGGTTGTAAAGTCACTTTACGTGGTGAAAGAATGTATGAATTTTTAGATAAATTAGTAAATGTATCTTTACCTCGTGTAAGAGACTTTAGAGGTGTATCAAATAACTCATTTGATGGAAGAGGAAACTATACTTTAGGTATTAAAGAACAATTAATCTTCCCTGAAATTGATTTTGATAAAGTAAACAAATTAAGAGGAATGGATATCGTATTCGTAACAACAGCTAAAACTGATGAAGAAGGTCATGAGTTATTAGCTCAATTAGGAATGCCTTTCCATAAATAAGGAGGACTTATAAATGGCTAAAACATCAATGAAAGTGAAACAACAACGTCCTCAAAAATATAAAGTACGTGAATACACACGTTGTGAACGTTGTGGTAGACCACATTCAGTAATTAGAAAGTTCAAACTTTGCAGAATTTGCTTCCGTGAATTAGCTTATAAAGGTGAAATTCCTGGTGTAAAAAAAGCAAGTTGGTAATGATAAAATAATCCGTATTGGAAGGAGGACACGCAAATGGTAATGACAGATCCAATTGCAGATATGTTAACAAGAATCCGTAACGCAAATAACACGTTAAAAGAAGAAGTAAGTATTCCTACATCTACATTAAAAGTTGGAATTGCTGAAATCTTAAAAAATGAAGGATTCATTAAAGGATATAAAGTTGAAGGCGAAGGTGCTGAATCAAACATTATTATCACTTTAAAATATAGAGGAAAAGATAAAGTAATCACTGATTTAAAAAGAATTTCTAAACCAGGATTACGTGTATATGCAAAAGTAAACGAAATTCCTAGAGTATTAAATGGTTTAGGTATTGTAATTCTATCAACTTCTCAAGGTTTAATGACTGATAAAGAAGCTAGAGCTAAACAAGTTGGTGGAGAAGTATTAGCATATATCTGGTAATAAAAAAATTATACAGGAGGTATAACTGATGTCTCGTATCGGTAATAAAATTATCACTGTACCTGAAGGAGTAACTGTTGAAATCGCTGAAGATAACACAGTAACAGTTACTGGATCAAAAGGGACTTTAGTGAAACAATTTTCTCCAGCAATTTCATTTAAACAAGAAGGAAATGAAATTACTGTAGTAAGAAGTAGTGAAGAAAAACATGTAAAACAATTACATGGTACAACAAGAGCTTTACTTGCTAACATGATCGAAGGTGTTCACAATGGATATTCTAAAACATTAGAAATCGTTGGTATTGGATACCGTGGTCAAATGAAAGGAAATACATTAGTATTAAATATTGGTTTCTCTCATCAAGTAGAAATCGAAGCTGAAGAAGGAGTAAAAGTTGAAACTCCAAACCCAAATACTATCGTGGTTTCTGGAATTGATAAAGAACGTGTTGGTCAAATGGCTGCATTAATTAGATCTAAGAAAAAACCTGAACCATATAAAGGAAAAGGTATTAAATATAGTGATGAAAGAATCATCAGAAAAGAAGGAAAAACTGCTGGTAAGAAGTAGTTTAAGAGTAAGAAAGGAGCTATCTTTATGGCTAAATTACAATCTCGTAATGATGTACGTTTAAAACGTCATGCTAGAGTTCGTAGAAAAATTAGTGGAACTCCAGAATGTCCACGTTTAAATGTTTTCCGTTCAAATGCTCATATTCACGCTCAAATTATTGATGATGTCAATGGTGTTACATTAGTTAGCGCATCAAGCGTTGAAATGAAATTAGAAAACGGTGGAAACATTGCTGCTGCAACTGCAGTAGGAAAAGAAATTGCTGAAAGAGCAATCGCAAAAGAAATTAAAAATGTTGTATTTGATCGTGGTGGATATATTTATCATGGTCGTGTAAAAGCATTAGCAGAAGCTGCTAGAGAAGCTGGATTAGAATTCTAGAAGGAGGTCAATATGGAACAACGTAAACCAAGAACTAACAATGGTGAAAGAAAACCAAGAAGAAATGGTCAAAGAAGAGCACCAAGAAGAGAAGAAAAAGAATTTGAAGAACGTGTTGTTACTATTAACCGTGTAACAAAAGTAGTAAAAGGTGGACGTAGAATGCGTTTTGCTGCTTTAGTTGTTATTGGAGATAGAAAAGGTAGAGTTGGATTTGGTACTGGTAAAGCTAACGAAGTACCTGATGCAATTAGAAAAGCATGTGAAAATGCAAAACGTAATGTTATCAAAGTACCTTCTGTAAATGGTACTATTCCTCATGAAGTAAACGGTGTTTATGGATCAGGAAATGTATTTATTAAACCAGCATCTCAAGGTACTGGAATCATCGCTGGTGGACCAGTTCGTGCTGTTGTAGAATTAGCTGGTTACCGTGATATCTTATCTAAATGTATTGGTTCTAGAACTCCAATCAATATGGTAAGAGCAACAATGCAAGGATTAGCTTCATTAAAAACAGTTAATGAAGTTGCAGAATTAAGAGAAAAAACTGTTGATGAAATTTTTGGATAGGAGGCAAACAAAATGGCAAAAGTAAGTATTACACTTAAAAAGAGTCCAATTGGTTGCTTACCAAAACAAAGAATGACTCTTAAAGCTTTAGGATTAACTAAAATTAATAAAACTGTTGAATTAGAAAACAACCCTACTACTCAAGGTATGATCAGAGTAGTTGGACACCTAGTAACAGTAGAAGAAAAATAATAGGAGGTGTAACTATGAAACTTCACGAATTACAATATACTGAAGGTGCTCGTAAAGCAAGAAAACGTGTTGGACGTGGTACTAGTTCAGGTAATGGTAAAACAGCAGGTAGAGGTCAAAAAGGTCAAGGAGCTAGATCTGGTGGAGGTAAAAAACCAGGATTCGAAGGTGGACAAACTCCATTATTCATGCGTTTACCTAAGAGAGGATTTACAAACTATACTCGTAAAGAATATGCTATCGTAAATCTTGAAACTTTAAATAAATTTGAAGATGGTGCAACAGTTAACGCTGCTGCGTTAAAAGAAGCAGGAATCATCAAAAAAGAATTAGATGGTGTTAAAGTATTAGGAAATGGAGCTATTGAAAAGAAATTAACTGTTCAAGCTGCCAAATTCTCTAAATCAGCTGTTGCCGCAATTGAAGCTGCAGGTGGAAAAACTGAGGTGATTTAAGATGTTAACTTTTTTGAAGAACGTATTCAAAAAGGGTGAACTTCGTCGAAAAGTCATTTTCACACTTGGAATTTTATTCGTGTACCGTTTAGGTGCAGGAATTACAATTCCAGGTGTTAATGTGGGTTCATTAAGTAGTAGTGATGCTACAAATGGTATTTTCGGAATCATGAATTTGCTTGGTGGAGGTACCTTGGAAAGATTTTCTCTTTTCGCATTAGGTGTTTCACCATACATTACATCATCTATTATAATTGAATTATTATCAATGGATGTTATTCCAGCGTTAACACGCTGGCGTAAAGAAGGTAACACTGGTAAGAAGAAAAAAGACCGTGTTACTCGTGTATTAACTTTATTATTAGCTGCATTACAAGGTGGAGTTTTAACTTATGCCTTTGATACAAGTTATAATATATTAGTTGATACTTCAATCTGGTCATATATTTATGTAGTGCTCATTATGATGGCTGGAAGTATGTTAGCTATTTGGTTAGGTGATCAAATTACTCAAAAAGGAATTGGTAATGGGGTTTCATTATTAATCTTTACTGGTATTGTTTCTAACTTACCAAATGCATTCTTAACAACTTATGATAACCTCGTCACTTATGATAGTGGAATGTGGTTAGATATTGCTTGGTATGTATTATTTGTTGTGGTTTATCTTTCAATTGTAGTCTTTGTAGTATTTACTGAAGGTGCAATTAGAAAGGTCCCAGTCAATTATGCATCTAGTACAAGTGTAACAATGAGAACTAGGGAACAAACACATATGCCTATTAAAATTAATAGTTCAGGTGTTTTACCAGTAATCTTTGCTTCTTCAGTACTAGCAGCACCAAGAACAATAGTAAGTTTCATGAAAGCATCTAGTACAACTAAGATGATAAATACTATATTTAATTATCAAGAACCAGTTGGATTCTGTTTATATATTTTAATGATTATAGGATTTACTTTCTTTTATTCAAACTTACAAATTGATGCTGAAAAAATTAGTGATGATTTGAAGAAAAATGGTGGATCAATACCTGGTGTAAGAACTGGTATTGAAACTAAGAACTATATTAAACGAGTTCTTAATCAAGTTACTGTTGCAGGATCACTTACTTTATGTATTATCGCAGCAATTCCAATTATTACTCCAATAATTTGGACACAAACTGAAAATGCAAGCCTATCACTTGGTGGTACTGGTTTGATTATCGTTACAGGAGTTGCACTTGAAACAGTAAAACAAATCAAAACATATATTACTAGAAAAGAATATCATGGTTATATTCGTAAATAATAATGATTTCTTTTATGGATTCATAAATATCTAAAGAAATAAATTAATTTTGAAGAAGCAGTTATCAAAGTTAAGAAGTTATAATTAACGTCTTTAAGATATCGATGAAAGCCTGGAGGTTTATTAATGATAATTACTAAAGATGAGAGAGAAATTGAATTAATGACTGAAGCTGGTAGAATTGTTGCTTTAGTTCATGAAAAATTGAAAGAAGTTATTGTACCAGGAATAACTACTAACGAAATTGACCAAATTTGTGATAAAATAATTAGGGAACATGGTGCAACACCTTCCTTTCTACATCTTTATGGTTTTCCAAATAGTGTATGTACTTCGATTAATGAAGTTGTAGTGCATGGAATACCTAGTAATAGAAAGCTAAAAGATGGAGATGTTATTTCAGTTGATGTTGGGGCATGTTACAAAGGATATCATGGTGACAGTGCTTGGACTTATGCAGTAGGAAATGTAAGCAGTGAAACAAAAAGACTTATGACTGTTTGTGAAAATGCTTTGTACGCTGGATTAGAACAAGTTAAACCAGGAGTTAGACTTTCAGATATTTCACATGCAATTGAAGAATATCTTACAAAGAACAATTGTACAACTCCACGTGATTATACAGGGCATGGAATTGGTACTAATGTTCATGAAGATCCTGCAGTTCCTAATTATGGTGCGCCTGGAAGAGGTCCTAGACTTAAAAAAGGAATGTGTTTGGCTATTGAGCCAATGGCACACTTAGGAGCTAAAGAAACAGTTACTCTTGATGATGGATGGACTGTTATTACAAAAGATCATTCATTAGCTGCTCATTATGAACATACAATCGTCATTACTGATGGCGGTTATAGAATTCTTACAAAACTTTAATAAAAGGAGTTGAAGAACGATGGCAAAAAAAGATGACGTTATTGAAGTAGAAGCTACAGTTTTAGAAACATTACCAAATGCAATGTTTAAAGTAGCTTTAGAAAATGGAGTGGAAATTCTTGCTCACGTTTCTGGTAAAATCCGTATGCACTACATTCGCATTTTACCGGGGGATAGAGTTACCGTTGAAATATCTCCATATGATTTAACACGTGGGCGAATTACATTTAGACATAAATAAAAAATCTTCCAAAAGGAGGTAGACAGGATGAAGGTAAGACCATCTGTAAAACCAATGTGTGATAAATGCAGAGTAATTAAAAGAAAAGGGCGCGTAATGATTATTTGCGAAAACCCAAAACATAAACAAAGACAAGGTTAGTATTTAGGAGGAAATAAAATGGCTCGTATTGCAGGTGTAGATATCCCACGTGATAAGCGTGTTGTTATCTCATTAACTTATGTATATGGTATCGGTAAATCTACAGCTAAAGAAATCTTAAAAGCTGCTGGTATCAGTGAAGATGTAAGAGTTAAAGATTTAACTGAAGAAGAAGTTACAAAAATCAGAAAAGAAGTTGAAAAAATTAAAGTTGAAGGTGACTTACGTAGAGAAGTTCAATTAAACATCAAACGTTTAATGGAAATCGGAAGCTACAGAGGTATGCGTCACCGTAAAGGACTTCCTGTTCGTGGTCAAAAAACTAAAACTAATGCTAGAACTCGTAAGGGTAAAGCTAGACCAATCGCAGGAAAGAAAAAATAATAGGAGGTTGAAAGGAAATGGCTAGAGTAAAACAAACACGTGGTAAAAAACGTGTAAGAAAAAATATTGCAAAAGGTGTTGCACACGTTCATTCTACTTTCAATAATACTATTGTAACAATTACTGATGAACATGGTAACGTATTAACTTGGTCAAGTGCTGGAGCTTTAGGTTTCAAAGGATCAAGAAAATCAACACCATTTGCTGCACAAATGGCATCAGAAGCTGCAGCTAAAGCTTCTATGGAACATGGAGTAAAAACTGTAGATGTAAATGTAAAAGGTCCAGGACCAGGACGTGAAGCAGCAGTTAGAGCTTTACAAGCTGCTGGATTAGAAGTTACTTCAATTAATGATGTAACACCAATTCCACATAACGGTTGTCGTCCACCAAAACGTCCTCGTGGATAGTATTATTGTAGTAAATTAGAATACAAAACATTCCTATAGAGGAGGGAACATATGCATAAATTCGAAAAAGCAAACTTTAATATTGATCATTATGACGAAACAGAAAATTATGCAAAATTTGTCATTGAACCATTAGAAAGAGGATTCGGAACTACTTTAGGTAATGCCTTAAGAAGAGTTTTACTTTCTTCTTTACCAGGTTCTGCTGTTTATGCAATCAAAGTTCAAGGAGCAATTCATGAATTTTCTGCAATTGATGGTGTCGTTGAAGATGTCACAGCAATGATTTTAAATATTAAGAAATTAGTTTTTGATGTAGACAGTGAAGACACTGCTACAATGATTATTGATGTAAAAGGTCCTGCTACTGTAACAGGTGCTGATATTCAATGTCCTGCTGAAGTCAAAATGATTTCTAATGACATGGTAATTGCACATGTTGCAGAAGGTGGTCACTTATATATGGAATTATTTGCTAAAAAAGATCGTGGATATGTGTCTGCTGATCAAAATAAAGTAAATATCAACACTCTTGGTGTTATTCCAACAGATTCAATCTATTCACCAATTGAAAAAGTTGCTTACTCTGTAGAACCAACTCGTGTTGGAGAAAGTGCTAAGTATGATCAATTAGTATTAGAAGTTGAAACTAATGGTTCACTAAAACCATTTGAAGCTATTTCATTAGCAGCAAAAATTTTAGTTGAACATTTAAATATGTTTGTTGAATTGACTGATATGGCTAAAAACATGGAAGTTATGTCTGAAACTCAAAATGATACAACAAATAAAGTATTAGATATGACAATCGAAGAATTAGATTTATCTGTTCGTTCATACAACTGTTTAAAGAGAGCTGGTATTCAAACAGTTCAAGATCTTGCTTCTAAATCAGAAGATGATATGATTAAAGTAAGAAACTTAGGTAAAAAATCATTAAAAGAAGTTAAAGAAAAATTAATCGAATTAGGTTTAGGATTTAAACCTATCGATTAATTCAGAATACTCGAAAAGGAGCGTTAATCTCATGGCTAAAAATAGAAAATTAGGACGCACTTCAGATATTAGAAAATCTATGTTACGTAGTTTAGCTACTGAAGTTATTGTAAACGGAAAAGTTGAAACAACTGTAACAAGAGCTAAAGAAGTTCGTAGTGTTGTTGATGAATTAATTACTTTAGGTAAACGTGGAGACTTACATGCAAGAAGACAAGCTGCTGCTGATATGCACAAAGTTGTTGATGAAGCAACTGGAAAAACAGCTGTACAAATCTTATTTGATGACGTTGCACCTAAATTTAAAGATGTTAATGGTGGATATACTACTATCTTAAAAACTTATAACCGTAAAGGTGATAATGCACCAATGGCAATCTTATCATTAACTAAATAATGATGTGGGACTGAAGAGATTCAGTCCTTTTTTTATTTGACTTGTTTCTTTATAAATTATAGAATGAACTAAACACATTCATGAGGAGAAGACAATGGAAGATATAATAAAAGTTAAAAATTTATGTTTTGAATATGAACCAGGGCTAAAAACAATTCATGATATTTCTTTTCAAATTCATAAAGGTGAATATGTTGCTATTTTAGGACATAATGGAAGTGGTAAAAGTACGATTGCTAAGTTACTTATTGGATTATTAGAAAAAAAATCTGGAGAAATTATTGTTGATGATTATCAATTGAATTTAGAAAATTTATACAAAGTCAGAGAAAAAATAGGAATTGTTTTTCAAAATCCAGATAATCAATTTATAGGAGCTACTGTGCGAGATGATATTGCATTTGGATTAGAAAATATTTGTGTTCCAAGAGAAAAAATGGATGAGCTTATTGATAAATATTCTAAGGTAGTAAGAATGGAAAATTTTTTAGATCATGAACCAACTAAATTATCTGGTGGTCAAAAACAAAGGGTTGCTATTGCAGGAATTTTAGCAATGAATCCATCAATCATTATTTTAGATGAAGCAACAAGTATGTTAGATCCACGAGGTAGAAAAGAAATAAATGAATTAGTAAGGGAATTAAAAAAGCAAAATAATATGACAATCATTTCAATTACTCATGATATTGAAGAAGCAAAAAATGCGGACCGAGTTATTCTTTTAAATAAAGGAGAAATTGTTGATTGTGATAAACCTCAAAAAATATTATCAAATGAAAAATTATTAAAAGAATTAAAATTGGATATTCCTTTTTCATTAAAAATCGCAAGAAAATTAAAAGAAAAAGGGTATCAAATTGAAGATACATTAGACATTGAAGAATTGGAGAAACAATTATGTCAATTACTTGCAAAAATTTAGAACATATTTATGGATATAATACACCTTTCGAATATTACGCACTAAAAAATGTGAATTTAAAAATAGAACAGGGTTCATTTACAGCCATTATAGGTCAAACTGGTAGTGGAAAGTCAACACTTATACAACATATAAATGCTTTGTTATTACCTACAAGTGGTGAAATAAAAATAGATGATTATATTATTTCATATAATGATAAACCTCAAAATTTAAAAAATTTAAGAAAAAAATCTGGATTAGTTTTTCAATTTCCAGAATATCAACTTTTTGAAGAAACAATTGAAAGAGATATTATGTTTGGTCCAATGAATTTTGGAATAGAAGAAAATAAAGCAAAAGAAATTGCTAAAAAATCACTAGAAATGGTAGGATTAGATCAGTCGTATTTAACTAAATCTCCATTTGATTTATCAGGTGGTCAAAAACGTAGAGTAGCAATTGCTGGTATTCTTGCTATGGATCCAGATATTCTTGTTTTAGATGAGCCAACAGCAGGATTAGATCCTTCTGGTATTAGAGAAATGATGGATTTATTTAAAAAAATTCATGAAATGGGAAAAACAGTTATTTTAGTAACTCATGACATGAATCATGTTCTAGAATATTGTGAGAATGTTGTTGTCATGAGTGATGGACAAGTTGAAAAATCAGGAAAAGTGAAGGATGTATTTTTAGATAGTGATTATTTGTTAAATTTAGGAATTGATTTACCATTAATCACAAATTTGATCATTCAATTAAATCAAAACGGATATCATATTGATACCTCTATTAATAACATTAATGATTTAGTAGAAGCAATAGGAGGTGAACTTCATGGATAATATGACTTTTGGTAAATATATTCCAGGAAATTCTCTTATTCATCGTTTAGATCCAAGATTAAAAATATGCGCAGTATTCATATTTTTAATATCTGTTTTCTTTGATGCAGGTTTTGTTGGATATGGAATTCTAGCAATTTATGTTTTAATATGTTCATTATTTTCTAAAATTAAGCTATCACATATTTTAAAAGCAATTAAACCAATGCTTTTTATGATGCTGTTTTTGATGATTTTTAACATCTTTTTAATGAAAACAGGAGATGTTATTGTAAAAATAGGAAATATAAGTATTTATTCAGGGGCTTTATTACAAACAGCTTATATTTTTATAAGACTTGTATTAATTATTACTTTAACAACTTTAATGACATCTACAACGAAACCGCTAGAATTGACACTTGCTATTGAAAGTTTATTAAATCCTTTGAAAAGATTTCATTTTCCTGTTCATGAATTAGCAATGATGATTTCAATTGCGTTAAGGTTTATCCCTGATTTATTAGAAGAAGCTAAAAGAATTATGAAAGCTCAAGCAAGTCGAGGAGCTGATTTTAACGAAGGAAGTTTTATGGAAAAAATTAAATCAATTATTTCTTTAATTATTCCTTTATTTATTTCTGCTTTTCAAAGAGCAGAAGAACTTGCTAATGCTATGGAAAGTAGAAATTATAATCCAGAAGCAACACGAACTAAATATAAAGTTTTGACATGGGCACAATTAGATACAATTGCTATGTTAATAACATTATTTGTTTGTTGTGGAGTGATTATAATGAGTTTTATGTAATGAATAGAATAAAATGTATTGTAAGTTATGATGGAAGTAAATTCCATGGATTTCAGGTTCAAAATCAATTTAGAACAGTACAAGGTGAAATTCAAAAAGCTATTAAAAATATATGTAAAGATGAAAATATTATCATTCATGCAAGTGGGAGAACTGATGCTAAAGTTCATGGAAGAAGACAAGTCTTTCATTTTGACACTTTAAGAGACATGCCAGAAAAGCAATGGAAAAGAGCCATTAATCATTTTTTACCAAATGATATTTATATTATAGATAGTTCTTTAGTCGATGAAAATTTTCATAGTCGTTATTCTGCAGTAAAAAAAGAATATCATTATCTTTTAAGTATGAATGATTACTCTCCTTTTGAAACAAATTATATCTATCAATATGGAAGAGAATTAGATATAGATGCAATGAGAGATGCAGCACAAATTTTTATTGGGGAACATGACTTTGCTTCATTTTGTGCAGTTGATCAATATGGTAATACAATTAGGACACTTTATAAAATTGAAATTGAGAATAATCAAGGAATTGTTACTTTTAAACTTATAGGTAACGGTTTTAGAAGATATATGGTAAGACACTTAGTAGGTGGTCTTATTCAAGTAGGAGCTCATCGAATAACTAAAGAATTCTTAGAAGAGTTATTAAGAAGTAAAGGGAAAAAGAAATGTTTATTTAAGGCAAAACCACAAGGATTATATTTACACGAGGTTTTTTATAAATAGAACAAAATATTTCATATTTCCTGGGAAATGAATTTTATTTTATAAATTTTTACAATATTTATAAATAAGATATTAAAAGGAAACTCTTAGATGATTTCCTTTTTTTGTTTTCATCAATAATCAAAAATGGTAAAATAAAAATATAAAGGAGAGAAAATAATGGCAAGAAAATGTATTGAGAAATATTTAGAAACACATAAAAGCACATATATAGGGAAATATAGATGTCATAGTGCAGTAAAGACAAAAAAATTTGAACATAAGTTTCATTACTATATTTTAGATATTCAATTTAAAGCAATTGATGTATTTGTAACGATTGATTATTCTGGAGACGAGATAGTTCCAACATTTTCAGTTAATCTTCATGAACAAGAACAAGAATATATTATTAAAGATGCTTTAAATAAAATACTTTATTTCAATCAATTTAATACGATCTTACATTGTCATGTTTTTGAACATTTTATAGAAACACATCCTGTGGAAACAGTTTTAGAACCATTAGATTATCGAAATATCTTGGATTATTTAGAGTATCATTCAGGAACAAATCAAGAAACTGTTGATGAATTTTATACATTCTTTGATCCTTATTTAGATAGATTGCTATACAATAAAAACTATAAAAAATTTATGGATTCAATTGCATTGCTACTAGATAAGATTCTATATGAATATGAATGGGATGGAGTTAATGCTAAGTATCTAGATACAGAATATCAATTTCATTTAAATTACTTTAAAGAAACAATAAAAAAGATGACAAATCATATAGATGGTTTCTTTAAATCAACAAAAGATGAACTATTAGAAATTTTTGAGCGTTTATGTCAAATGCCAAGATTTACACTTTCGATTATAAAAGAATTTGGAAATTTCATTTTATTAAATAATGAAGTTGCCGAAAGATTATTCAATCATTTTGAAAGATTAAATCCGGATAAACTAGATAATAATATTGTTACTTTATATCTAAAATCACTTTATCAAAATAATCATGAACAATATATCGATGCATGTGAAGATATTCTACGTTTTGTAATGAATGATGTGTTGACTTTTGCTAATCATGATTTACAAAAAGAAATAGGAAATAGAATTTTAGAAATAGAAGGATATGATTTACTTATCGATTTATTTTCAAAAGATTATAATACATTCTTATTTGTATGTTTTCCAATTTCAACATTTCCACCAGAATATAAAGAAATTATGCGTTTGGAATTAGAAAAAGCAATTCGTTTCTATGCAGCAAGGATGAATCATGATGAATATCGTCTTACTTCATTTGAACAGGTAGCTAATATTAATAGATTATTAATGGAAGAATATAAGGAGGAATATTCAGATGGTAAAGAATAATAAAACAGCAATTAAAGGATTATTAGTTTTAGGAGGTGTTTCTACTGCAGCAGCATCTGTTTACACATTATCCAAAAAATATGCAAAAAAATTATTATACAGACATCATAAACAAGAAGATAGACCAAGTATTTTAGAAACAAAATTCAATAGTCAAAATATTTATATAAAAAATGATCAAGATATTCAATTAAGAGGAATTTTGATTCCTAAAGAAAACCCTCAAATGACAGTTTTAATTTTACATCCATTTGGTTTACAAGCAAAAGATATGCAATTATATGTTCCATATTTTGAAGACCATTTGCCAGAAGCACAAATCTTATTAATAGATGCTTGTGCACATGGACAAAGTGATGGTTATATTAGAGGATTTGGAATCAAGGATGTCAATGATTTAGTATGTTGGAATAAGTACCTATTAGAAACTTATGGGAAAGATCATAAAATATTAATGTATGGTAAAGAACAAGGAGCAAATACAATTTTAAATGCTTCAGGTAGACATGTTTTAAAAAATGTTGAAGCTATTATTTCAGATGGGGCTTATACGTCAGCATATGATATTATTGGATATCGTTTAGAAGCAGATTATAAGATTTCAAAATATCCAGCAATTTCAATTATTGCACGTCATATAAAAAAAGCTGTGCATATTGATTTAAAAGAAAATACAACAAAATATGTTAGACACAATGATATACCTACATTGTATTTTCATGCAAAAGATGACGATTTTGTACCATTAAAGATGGTTTATCCGCTATATAATAAAAATAGAGGAGAAAAAGTATTGTTTGTCTTAAAAGATGAAAAATACTTATATGAACTTGTTGAAAACGATGACTTTAAACAAACATTAAGTCAGTTTATCAAAAAATATATGAAATAAGGAGAAAGAAAATGTATTTTAAAGAAACAAAAGGCTTTCCTAAAGATTTTCTTTGGGGAAGTGCATCGGCTGCTTACCAAGTAGAAGGTGGATGGGATGCAGATGGTAAAGGTGTTTCCAACTGGGACAAATTTGTAAGAATTCCAGGAAAGACTTTTAAAGCAACAACAGGTGATAAGGCCGTTGATCATTATCATCGTTACAAAGAAGATGTCAAATTGATGGCAGAAATGGGATTGAAAACATATCGTTTTTCAATTGCTTGGACACGTATTTATCCAAATGGAAATGGTGAAGTCAATGAAAAAGGTTTAGAATTTTATGATAATCTTATCAATGAATTATTAAAATATGGAATTGAACCTATGGTTACAGTTTATCACTGGGATATGCCACAAGCTTTAGAAGACCAATATCATGGTTGGGAAAGCAGAAAAATTGTTGATGATTATGTAAATTATGCTACAACATTATTTAAAAGATATGGAGATCGTGTAAAATATTGGATTACAATGAATGAACAAAATATTTTTACAGGACATGGATGGTTAGAAGGAATGCATCCACCAGGAAAAGTAGATGATATGAAAACATTCTATCAAGTCAATCATCATGCCAATATTGCACATGCTAAAAGCGTTATTGCTTTAAAAGAACTTCATCCAGAAGCAAAAGTTGGGGCATCATTTGCTTATAGTCCAAGTTATGCATATGATCGTAAACCTGAAAATGCAATGGCTAAAGCTGATTATGATGATTTACAAAATTATTATTGGATGGACGCTTATGCTTATGGACGTTATCCACGTGCTGCTATTCAATATTTAAAATCATTAGGATGTGCGCCTGTCTTTGAAGAAGGTGATGAAGCATTAATGAAAAAAGCAGCTTCACTTATTGATTTCATGGGTGTGAACTATTATCAAACATGTGTTGTTGAATATAATGATATTAATGGTGTTGGTAGTGATCATACAATGAATAACACTGGTAAAAAAGGAACAGCCAAAGTTCAAGGTGTACCTGGTCTTTATAAGAAACCACAAAATGAATTTTTACCAACAACAGATTGGGATTGGACAATTGATCCAATGGGAATTAGAATGTGTTGTCGTGAAATTACTTCACGTTATGATTTACCAATCGTTATTTCTGAAAATGGATTAGGTGCATTTGATAAATTAGAAGATGGACAAATTCATGATCCATATCGTATTGATTATTTAAAACGTCATATTGAAGAACTAAAAAAAGCTTGTGATGATGGTTGTCGTGTTCTTGCTTATTGTACATGGTCTTATACTGATTTATTAAGCTGGTTAAACGGATATCAAAAACGTTATGGTTTTGTTTATGTTGATCGTGAAGAAGATGAAAATTCAGGTACTTTAAATAGATACAAAAAAGATTCATATTATTGGTATAAAAAAGTAATTGAAACAAATGGAGAAGAACTATAGGAAACAATGTTTCCTATTTTCTTTAGGGGGTTAATGATGTATAATTTTGCGAGTGATTATTTAGAAGGAGCTCATCCACAAGTGATGGAGGCTTTAAATAAGACAAATTTTATTCAAACAGTAGGATATGGGGAAGATGAATACTGCCAAAAAGCGAAAGATAAAATAAAAGCAATATTAGAAAATGAAAATGTAGATATTCATTTTCTAGTAGGTGGTACACAAACAAATATGATTATGATTTCATCCGCATTAAAAGATTATCAGGCTGTTATTGCTGTAGATAGTGGACATATTAATGTTCATGAAACAGGGGCTGTTGAATTTACAGGTCATAAGATTTTAACAAAGCCACATCAAGATGGAAAAATGATTCCTGAAATGATTGATGAAATTGTAAGTGAACATCCAGATGAACACATGGTTCAACCTAAAATGGTGTATATTTCACAAACAACAGAATATGGGACATACTATACTTTAGAAGAATTAAAAGCTATATATCAATGTTGTCAAAAAAATCATCTTTATTTATTTATAGATGGAGCAAGACTTGGGAGTGCACTTGTATTGAAAGATGCTCCAACATTACAACAAATAGCAAAATATAGTGATGTCTTCTATATTGGTGGAACTAAGATGGGAGCTTTATTTGGTGAATGTTTAGTTATTGTTAACGATGAATTAAAAACTGATATTAGATATCATATTAAACAAAAAGGTGCAATGCTTGCTAAAGGAAGATTATTGGGAGTACAATTTAATGCCCTATTTGAAAATAATCTATATTTAGAAATTGGAAAACATGAAAATGAATGTGCAGATATATTAAGAAATGGTTTTAAAGATAAAGGCTATAAGATGTATATCGAGAGTCCATCTAATCAAATTTTTCCTATTATAGATCATCAAACATTAAATAAAATAAATCAAAAATATATCACAACATATATGTTTAAAGTAGATGAAAATCATACATGTATTCGTTTAGTTACATCATGGGCAACAACTAAAGAAATATGTAAACAATTTATAGAAGAATTATAATTGATAGATACTATCTTATTGTAAATAAGCAGATAACGTAGTAGAATATGACTAGGATTTATTATCCTAAATTTCGAGAAATGGAGATAATAAAAATGAATAAAACTGAATTAGTAGAAGCAATTGCTTCAAGCACTGAATTAACAAAAACTGATGTAGATAAAGTAGTAACTGCTTTAGTTGAAGTTGTTACTGATGCTTTAGCTAAAGGAGATAAAGTTTCTTTAAAAGGCTTTGGTAATTTTGAAGTTCGTACTCGTAGTGAAAGAACTGGTAGAAATCCAAGAACTGGAGAAACAATGACAATTGCTGCAAGTAAAGCACCTGCATTTAAAGCAAGCTCAGCATTAAAAAAAGCTGTTAATAAATAATAATATAATAAAAAATAATGAAATTTAGTTGTTTTAAATTATTAAAGGAATATTGATGCAAAATCGATATTCCTTTTTTAGCGTAAAATGAAGAATATCTTTCATAATCTAGACAATAATATAAAAAAAGGGATGAATTACATCCCTACGATATTAAAATTTATTCATTAGTTTTTGAATCTTCAATTGTTATATTTAATTTATAATGATCTTTAATTTCTGGAATAGCCTGTAAATAAGTTGTAAGTGTTTTGACAGCTTGTGTTTTTGATTTTTCTAAAATACCATTAGAAATAGCTTCTTTTTCATTTTTCTTTTTTTCTTTAGTCGCAAAAGATTTATAATCATTGATACTTATTTGATTAAAAATATTTGATGATTCATCATAAACTTCTATCGAATTCTCATCAATTTCATGACTTAAAATCTTAGCAGCAGGTAAAGAAATATTTAATTGATCAGCATCAATATTAATTTTAGCTTTATTAAGTTCAATTCCTGCTTTAATTGTCCCATCATATGTAATAATAAAACTTTTTTGTGTTAGAGGAATTTTCCAACCATTAAAAGATAATTTATTAGAAAATTTTCCAACCTTACTATAATCATATGAATAAAGAGCAAGTTCATTAATTTCAGTTAATTGATTTTTTATTGTTGTAGAAGTAATCTCATCATTATTACTACCACTTGCATAATGAATTCCCGCAAAAAAGATTGCAACAACTAAAGCAATGATTGCTATAATACCACCAATTGCTTTTTTAGACTTTCCTAGAGTATCTAATATTTTCATTCTATCACCCAAGGAGATTATATCATAATTTGTCGAAGGAACAAATTTAATGTATCTAATAAAAAGTATAAAAAAAGAATGATTTTAGAAAAAAATCTAAAACCATTCTATTTTTTATTTAACGATTTTACCGTAAACTTCTCTACCGCAAGCAGCTGCATTGCTTTCATCAGTATCAATATGCATTGCAGTAGCATATGAAGCGCTTACACGACAAACAACATCACCAAAAATTAAAGAACGTCCGTCTGTATTAATTTCAACTTTAACGATTTCTTTATCTTTTACACCAAATTTTTCAGCATCTTCAGGTGTTAAGTGAATATGTCTTTTAGCAGCGATAACACCGCAAGGAATTTCTACTTCTCCTGCAGGACCAACTAATTTACATCCAGCAGTTCCTTCAATATCTCCTGATTCTCTAATTAATGCTTGAACACCAATGCTTCTAGCATCAGTTAAAGAAATTTCAACTTGAGTTTCTTTTCTTGTAGGTCCTAAAACAGACATATTTAATTCTCCTTTAGGTCCGATTACTTTAACTCTTTCAACACAAGCAAATTGACCAGGTTGAGATAAATCTTTTTTATTTGTTAATTGATGACCTTCACCAAATAAAGTTGCTAAATCTTTATCACTTAAGTGAATATGTCTAGCAGAAGTTTCGACAATAAACATATCTTCCATTTTTTTCTCCTCTTTCCATCTATTAATACTATATTTATTCTACTCTTTTTATCATTTAATGCCAATAAATAAAAAAAAATAAAAAAAATTTTTTCTACATTTTGAAATAAATTTATTAAATTGCTAAAAAAAGATTATCAAAACAGTGATAAAACATTAAAAAATGTATACAATCTAGCTATTTTTTAGGAAAATAACAAAAAAATAGCTAATCTTTACACATATTACTAAATGTGCTATTCTAACTGTACAAAAAAAGGAGGAACCTTTATGAACAAAGAAAATGTAGGTTTATATGATCAGTCATTTGAACATGATAACTGCGGAATAGGGGCCGTTGTTAATATCAAAGGATTAAAAACTTATAAAACAGTAGATGATGCTTTAAAAATTGTTGAACAATTAGAACATCGTGCTGGAAAGGATGCAGCAGGGGAAACTGGAGATGGTGTAGGAATCTTAACACAAATACCAGATGAATATTTTCAAAAGGTAATTAAAGATTTTGTACTTCCTCAAAAAGGGCATTATGGAGTTGGAATGTTCTTTATGCCTCAAGATGAAAAAGTACGTTTACGTGTCAAAAAAATGTTTGAAACAGTTGTTAAAAAAGAGGGATTAGACTTTTTAGGTTGGCGTGTCGTACCAACTGTACCTAGTGTTTTAGGGAAAAAAGCATTAGATGCAATGCCTTATATTGTCCAAGCATTTATTAAAAAACCACATGGTGTAGATTGTGGTTTAGATTTTGATAGAAAATTATATCAAGTGAGAAGAATTTTTGAACAAAGTCAATTTGAAGATACTTATGTATGTTCACTTTCAAGTCGTACCATTGTTTATAAAGGAATGTTCTTAGTACAACAACTTCGATTATTCTTTAAAGATTTACAAGATAAAAGTTATAAAAGTGCCATTGCTTTAGTTCATTCACGTTTCTCAACAAATACAATGCCATCATGGAAAAGAGCCCATCCTAATAGATTTATTGTTCACAATGGTGAAATCAATACAATTAAAGGAAACGCTAATAACATGTTATGTCGAGAAGAAAACATGCAAACAGATGTTGTGGATACTTCAAAAGTATATCCAGTTGTTGATGTCAATGGTTCAGATTCAGCAATGTTAGATAATACATTAGAATTCTTAGTAATGTCAGGTATGGAACTTCCAAGAGCTGTCATGATGTGTATTCCAGAACCTTATGAAAATGATAAAAGTATGTCACAAGCAAAAAAAGATTTCTATGAATATAATGCTACACTTATGGAACCATGGGATGGACCAGCTTCTATCTTATTTAGTGATGGAGACATCATGGGGGCTATTTTAGATAGAAATGGTTTAAGACCATCACGTTATTATATTACAAAAGATCATTATTTAGTATTATCTTCAGAAGTAGGTTCATTAGATATCCCAGCTAAAGATATTATTTTAAAAGAAAGACTAAGACCTGGAAAAATGTTATTAGTTGATACTGTTAAAGGTGAACTTATTGAAGATGATGTTTTAAAAGAAACTTATGCAACAAAACAACCTTATGGGGAATGGTTGGAAAGTAATTTAATTAATTTAAAAGATATGAGAATTCCTAGTATTAGAGTAGAAAGATACGAAGGAGAAGAATTAACTAAATTACAAAAAATACATGGTTATAGTTATGAAGATACAAACTATATTAAAAACTTAGCTTTAACTGGTAATGAAAATATTGTAGCAATGGGAAATGATACACCAATTGCAGCTTTATCGACAAAACATCCACCATTATTTAATTACTTTAAACAATTATTTGCACAAGTAACCAATCCACCAATCGATGCTATTCGTGAAGAAATCATTACTTCAACAAGTATTTGTATTGGTCGAGATGGAAATATGTTGGAAGATAAACCAGAAAACTGTCATTTATTAAAAATCAATCATCCTATTTTAAGTAATACAGATATTTTAAAAATCAAAAACTTGAAAAAAGAAGGCTTTAAAGTAGGTGAAGTTAATATTACATATATTAAAAATACTTCATTAGAAAAAGCAATTGATCGTGTTTTTGTAGAAGTAGATAAACGTTATCATGAAGGATGCAATATTGTTATTTTATCGGATAGAGCAGTAGATGATAACCATTTACCAATTCCTTCATTATTGGCTGTTGGAGCTGTTAACTCTTATTTAGTAAGAACTAAAAAACGTAACAGTTTAGCTTTAATTCTTGAATCAGCTGAACCAAGAGAAGTACATCATTATGCGACATTACTTGGATATGGTGTTTCAGCTATCAATGGTTATTTAGCACAAGATACAATCTTTGATTTAATTGATCAAGGCTTATTAGATAAAGATTACTATGCAGCCGTTGATGATTATAATAGTGGTATTTTACATGGTATTGTTAAAATTGCTTCTAAAATGGGAATTAGTACAATTCAATCTTATCGAGGATCACAAAACTTTGAAGCAATTGGTTTATCAAGTGATTTAGTGAATAAATACTTCCCTAAAACAGTAAGTCGTATTGAAGGAAAAACAATCAAAGATATTGAAAAAGATGTCGAATATAGACATGACCAAGTTTATGATCCACTTGGATTAGATGTAGACATCTCATTAAACAGTGCTGGTGATCATAAAGAAAGATCAGGAAAAGAAGAACATTTATATAATCCAGCAACAATTCATAAATTACAACAAGCAACACGTTTAGGTGATTATCAATTATTTAAAGAATATTCAAAAATGATTGATGAAGAAGGCGCACATTTAAACTTAAGAGGTTTAATGCAATTTAAAAAGACAAAATCAATTCCAATTGAAGAAGTTGAACCTGTTGAATCAATTGTTAGAAGATTTAAAACAGGTGCGATGTCTTATGGATCAATTTCAAAAGAAGCACATGAAACGATGGCTATTGCAATGAATAGATTACATGGTAAATCAAACAGTGGTGAAGGTGGAGAAGATCCAGAAAGATTTGAAACACTCCCTAATGGTGATAGTAAATGTTCAGCTATTAAACAAGTTGCTTCAGGACGTTTTGGAGTAACAAGTGAATACTTATGCAGTGCCAATGAAATTCAAATTAAAATGGCACAAGGAGCAAAACCAGGAGAAGGTGGACACTTACCAGGTGGTAAAGTTTATCCATGGGTTGCTAAAACTAGACACTCTACACCAGGGGTTAGCTTAATTTCACCACCACCACATCATGATATTTATTCAATTGAAGACTTAGCACAATTGATTTATGACTTAAAGAACGCTAATAAAGAAGCACGTATTTCAGTTAAACTTGTATCAGAAGCTGGTGTTGGAACAGTTGCTGCCGGTGTTGCTAAAGCAGGTGCTGGTGTTATCCTTATTTCAGGATATGATGGAGGAACAGGGGCTGCTCCTAAAAACTCAGTTTATAATGCAGGACTTCCTTGGGAATTAGGTTTAGCAGAAGCACATCAAACATTGATCATGAATGATTTAAGAAGCCGTGTTGTTATTGAAACAGATGGTAAACTCATGACAGGTAGAGATCTCGCAATTGCTACTTTACTTGGAGCAGAAGAATTTGGTTTTGCGACAGCACCACTTGTAACAATGGGATGTGTTATGATGAGAGTATGTAACTTAGATACATGTCCAGTAGGGGTTGCTACACAAAATCCTATTTTAAGAAAACGTTTTAAAGGTAAACCTGAATATGTTGAAAACTTTATGCGTTTCATTGCTCAAGAATTAAGAGAATATATGGCTCAACTTGGATTCAAAACTGTTGATGAAATGGTTGGTCGTAGTGATTTATTAGAAGCAAGAGATGATATTGAAAATATTGATTTATCAAAAATCTTAAATAATCCATTTACTTCTAGTAAACATAGTCATCATGAAAAGAATAATGAATATGATTTCAAATTAAATGAAGTCAAAGATACAACAGTACTTTATAAACAATTTAAAGAAGCTTTAGATAAACATCAAGGTAAAGAAATTGATGTCCATGTTACAAATATCGATCGTTCATTTGGAACACTCTTTGGATCAGAAATTACGAAGAAATATGGAACATCATTAGAAGAAGATACTTTCAAAGTTAACTGCTATGGAGCAGGTGGTCAATCATTTGGTGCTTTCATTCCTCAAGGTTTAACATTACATCTTTATGGAGATAGTAATGACTACTTTGGAAAAGGTTTATCAGGTGGTAAATTAATTGTTGTACCACCAAAAGATTCAACAATTAAACCAGAAGATAACATCATTATTGGTAACGTTGCTTTATATGGAGCAACATCTGGTGAAGTTTATATCAACGGAGTTGCTGGTGAACGATTTGCCGTACGTAACTCAGGAGCACATGCCGTTGTTGAAGGTATTGGAGATCATGGTCTTGAATATATGACAGGTGGTATGGTTGTTGTTTTAGGAAAAACAGGACGTAACTTTGCTGCTGGTATGTCTGGAGGTATTGCTTATGTCTATGATCCAGATAATACATTCTATGAGCATGTCAATAAAGAACTCGTAGAATATAAAAATGTGAAATCACGTTATGATGAAGATCAATTAAAAGAAATGATTCAAAAACATTATCAATATACAAATTCAAATGTTGCGAAAAAGATTTTAGATGACTTTGGAAATGAAGTTGCACACTTCAAAAAAGTTGTTCCTCATGATTATAAACGTATGATGTCACTTATTAGTTCATTTGAACAACAAGGACTTACAAATGAACAAGCAAAAGTAGAAGCATTCAATGCTTTTAAGAAAGGAATGTAGATTATGGGAAAGCCAACAGGATTTTTAGAAATAGAAAGACAAGTATCAACAGAAGTTGAACCATTAAAACGTATTAAGAACTTTAATGAATTTCATAAACCATTATCTCGTGATGAACAATCATGCCAAGGAGCTCGATGCATGGATTGTGGAGTTCCTTTCTGTCAAAATGGAAAAATGATTCAAGGAATGGTATCAGGTTGTCCACTTAACAACTTGATACCTGAATGGAATGATTTAATTTTCCATAAAAATTATAAAGCCGCTTTAAAAAGACTTTTAAAAACAAATAATTTTCCAGAATTCACTTCAAGAGTATGCCCTGCTTTATGTGAAGCAGCTTGTACTTGTGGATTAAATGGAAATCCCGTTACTGTAAGAGAAAATGAAAATGCCATCATTGAAACAGCATATGCATCTAATTGGATGCAACCACAACCACCTAAACATCGTATTGATAAAAAAATTGCAGTCATTGGTTCAGGGCCTTCAGGACTTGCTGCAGCTGATCAATTGAATAAAAGAGGATATCAAGTGACAGTCTTTGAAAGAGAAGACCGTTTAGGAGGACTATTAATGTATGGTATTCCTAATATGAAACTTGAAAAACATATTATTGATCGCCGTATTGAATTAATGGAAGAAGAAGGTGTTGTCTTTAAAACAAATGCAGGTATTGAAAATAAAAAACAAGTTCAACAATTATATAAAGAATTTGATCGTGTTATTCTTGCTTGTGGTAGTAAAAAGGCTAGAGATATTAAAGCACCAGGTAGGGATGCCAAAGGTATTTACTTTGCAGTTGATTATTTAACTGGCATTACTAAATCATTACTTAATAGTCAATTAGAAGATAAAACTTTTGTTGAAACAAAAGGTAAAAATGTACTTGTTATTGGTGGTGGAGATACTGGTAATGACTGTGTTGGTTCAGCTATTCGTTTAGGATGTAAATCAGTTATTCAATTAGAAATGATGCCAGAACCACCTCATGAACGTTTGGATTCAAATCCATGGCCTGAATGGCCACGTGTGAAAAAGACAGACTATGGACAAAATGAATCTATTGCTGTCTTTGGACATGATCCTCGTCTTTATCAAACAACTGTTAAAGAGTTTATTAAAGATGATAAAGGAAATGTAAAACAAGTTGTTATTGTTTCACTTGAATCAAAACAAGTAGAAGGTCGCAGACAAATGGTTCCTGTTAAAGGAAGCGAAAAAACATTAGATGCAGATATTGTTTTAATTGCTGCAGGATTTGTAGGTTGCGAAGATTATGTTGCTAAAGCTTTTGATGTAAAACTTACACCAAGAGGAAATGTAGCAGATGAAAATTACCAAACAAATCAAAAACAATTGTATGTTGCAGGGGATATGCGTAGAGGTCAATCTTTAGTTGTTTGGGCAATTAGAGAAGGACGTGAAGTTGCACGTGCAGTTGATGAAGATTTAATGGGGTATTCTAATTTATAGAATATCAAATATACTCACAATCATTGATAGAAAACCTTGAGATATTCTTGAGGTTTTCTTTTTTTCTAGTGATTTGAAAGAGACTATGATATGATGAAAACAATATGGGAGGAAAAAGAATGAATGAATTAGAATTAGTAATTAACGAGGTCAAAAAGGCAGTCGTTGGAAAAGATGAACATATTAAAAAAATATTGGCTTGTATTTTAGCAAGAGGTCATGTTTTATTAGAAGATATACCTGGTGTTGGGAAAACAAATTTAACTTTAGCACTTTCTAAAGCTTTATCTTTAGATTTTCATCGTATGCAATTTACAAGTGATGTCTTACCAGGAGATGTTACAGGTTTTATTATTTATAATCAAAAAACCAATGATTTTGAATATAAAGAAGGACCTATTATGTGTAATTTATTTTTAGCAGATGAAATAAATAGAACATCTCCTAAAACACAATCCGCTTTATTAGAAGTAATGGAAGAAGGAAGAACAACAGTTGATGGTGTTACTTATCAATTACCACAACCATTTACAGTTCTTGCTACACAAAACCCTTATGGATCAGCAGGAACACAATTATTACCAGATTCACAATTAGATCGTTTTATGGTGAAACTTTCAATGGGGTATCCATCATTAGAAGATGAAATTGAAATTTTAAAAAGAAAAAGTCAAGAAAACCCTTTAGATACCATTCAATCTGTATGTAAACCACAAGATATAATAGAATTACAAAAACAAGTAGATCAAGTTTATGTAGATGATAAGATTTATGATTATATTGTAAGAATTATTCATAAAACACGTGATCATGAATTAATTCAACAAGGGGCTTCTCCACGTACATCTATTTCTTTATTAAAAATGGTGAAAGCAATTGCTTATATGGATCATAGAAATTATGTTATCCCTGATGATATTAAAAAAGTTATTTATGATGTATTGTCACATCGTTTAATTTTAACTTATGATGCAAAAGTTAAAGGTGTTGTTATTCAAGATGTTATTAAAAGTATTTTAAAAGAAGTAAAGGAACCAAAAATAAAAATATGAGAAATGGTAGAGTTAAATACTTTAGTATATTAGGTGTTGTGTTATTTTTATATTTAATGACATCTGTTTATTTTTTACTTATTTGTACATATATTTTACTTATTTTACCAATTCTATCCTTAGTTATTTCTTTACCAGGAATGAGACATGTAGACGTTGAAAAAACACATGAACATTTTATTGCTAAAAGAAATCATTTAGCTTATTTATATTTCAAAAGAGTTCCTTATAAACATTATCCAAGTGCTTTAATTAAGATAGATTATGAATACATCCAAACAATCTGTAACCAAAAAAATAGTTATAAAGTTTATATGGAAGATGAACAAGCAGATATTATTTTACTTAGAAATCATGTAGGTCATTGTGATTTAACGATTACACGTTTTCGTTGTTATGATTTATTAGGATTGTTTTATCATACAACACGTTGTCAAAAGAAATGTAGTATGTATATTGAACCTAATTTGATAGATATAGAACAAGAAGTAAAAAAATTAGAAGTTTTTGTAGAAGAGAGTGAATTATATTCACCTTATCGTTATGGAAATGATTATTCTGAGTTGTATGAAATTAGACAATATCGTCAAGGTGATTCTTTAAAACATATTAATTGGAAATCTACACTTCAAAGACAAGATATTTATGTGAATATAGGAAGTCAACCAATCGTAAAAAATGTTTTAGTTACAATTTTAATAACAGATGATTTTAATGAAAATGATGTAGCTTATGATTATTTTCATTCATTATGTCATAAGATGTTAAATCAAGAAATTAACTTTGACATTATTTTTCAAAATATCACAATGAATCACTATGTTATTTATCCTATTAATTGTTATGACAATTATAAAGATGTTCTCTATAAAATGTTATCATGTAAAATACCAAGTCATCAAAGATATTCTTTAAGTACTTTAAATTATCAATATGGTTGTCTTTATACAGCAACTTCTAAAGGAATAGAAGAAGAACGATTGGGAGGTTATTATGGATAAGTTAAAGAAAATAAAACCTATTTATATAGAAATATTCTCTCTTTTGTTATGTGATTTATGTGCAATCAATATTATCATTGATACTTTATCTTATACTTTAAATCAACGTTTAATTTATACAATAGCTACCTTGGTACTTAGTTTAGTTTTATTTTATATTAGAAAAAATAAAATAAAATACATTGGAACATTTATTAATTTATGTACACTAGGATGTTTATGTTATGTTATATATCAATATGGTATTGCTTTAGATTCAATGAGTAAAAACTTTAATATTATTGATTTTATTATAAGTCTAGATAGTCAACTCGTTTATCTAACGTTATTACTTACAATTTATTATGTTGCTGCTAGTTTTGTAGCGATGATTCTTAAAAAGAATTCACTTTATGGATTAATAAATATATTAATTCTTTTAGGATTACAATATGCTTATACTGATTATAGAAGCACATTCTTTTTTATAACCTTAATCATTATTGTCCTTACATACTATTTACTTACAGGTATTCACTATATTTCATATACTCGATATCATTTAATTCAATTTATTTGTATACTTGTTATTGTTATTTCAATGCTTGTTCCAGCTATTTTACTTCCTTATAGCAGTTATGTAGAAAGACCTATTAAAGAACTTTTTATGAGTCAAGAATCTAAAGAATTTCAAGAAGATTATGAAATTAAAAATGGCTATAGTATAGAAAAATCTCAAGAAATTGATGGTAGTGGAGGTGGAGGAAATCTAGCTGGTGATGAAGGTAAAGAAAGTGATAGTCATAATAATCAAGAAAATAAATCTGGAAAGAGTAAGAAAAAGAGTAATAAAGGAACAACATCAACAATTAAAACGCTCTCTTCAGGTATGTCTGGAGGAGGCAGTGGTGCTGATTCTGATTTAAATTCAGCTGGAGATACAGAGTTAGATAACAAAACAGTAGCTCTAAAGGTTACTTCTAGCTATGGACCAGTTTCTACTTATTTAAGAGATAGTTCCGCTGCATATTATGATCATGGGAAATGGTCAATGTTAACGACAAAAAAATGTCAAAAGATATATAATCAACCAGCTTCCATTAATCTTGTTCAATCTCTAGCGTCACAATATGCTCAAACAGATGTTGTTCTTACAATTGATGAAATATCTGTTTCAAGTCCCTATAAATATTATCCTTATTATAGTTATGATGGAGAATTATTTAAATTGGATAGCTATTCAAAAGGTCAAAGTTCATCAAGACATACGAATGTAAAAATAGGTGTTTCATCTAGTGACTTATTAAATGCTAGAGGGGATTACACAACACCTCAATATGATCAATTTGTAGAAGAAAATTATCTAGGCGTTTTTCAAGATATAAAAAATCAATTATTAAATTTATTAAATCAAGCTGGTTATCATGAAGGAATGACAATCAATGAAAAAGTAACACTTGTTAAAAATCTACTTGCTGATCAATGTGTTTATACATTGCATCCTGGTAATTGTCCAAGTGATCAAGATCCTGTTTTATATTTCTTGTTAGAAAATAAAAAAGGTTATTGTATGCATTTTGCATCGAGTGCAGCTTTGTTATTACGTGCTATAAACGTTCCAGCTCGTTATACAACGGGATTTGTCTTGGATGAAAGTGATTTTAAGGGGAGCAATGTTGCTGCTGTTACTCAAGCAAAAGCACATGCTTGGGTCGAAGTTTATGTAAAAGGTGTTGGTTGGATAATGGTAGAAGCAACTCCAGGATCTAGTGGTGCTTCTGGAAGTGATCCTATGGATAAACCGGCAGCTGGAAAATCAGAAGAAACGAATCAACAAAATATTGAAGAACAAAAATCAAATTCAAATGATCAACAAAGTTCAAATGGTAGTGGATCAAATGAAAAAAAGTCAAACCCAGAAAATAAAGAACAACAAAAAAAGACACAAAGTAGTAATGAAAACAAGCAAACAGAAAAAAAGAAAACACCTAAAAAGAATATAAAGAAAAAAGAAGTTCAAAAACAAAGTGAAGATCATAAAGTATTATTCCTTGTTATTATTTTCCTTCTATTCTTTATTATTGCAACTATGATCCTTATTTTAAGAAGAAAGTATCTTTTAAAACAAAGAGAAAAGTTTTTATCTCAAGAAAATATAAATAAAAAATATATTGCTTATTATGATTATTTAAATGAATTAAAACAACATAATTCAGAAATAGAGAATCATTATCGAGATATTGCTTTAAAAGCAGCTTATTCAAATAGTACAATTTTACAAGAAGAGTTAGATGACATAAGGAATTATGTTGAAGAGTGTTTGATATTGATTCAAGAAAATAACACAGCATTAAAAATTCTTATTTATCAATATATTTATGTTTTATTTTAAAAGTTAGAGAATTATTCTCTAGCTTTTTTTGTAAATATTTATGCAAAGTATAAGAGAATATTTTCTAGTCTAATCGCCTTATGATATAATAATAAAAAAAGAATACGGAGGTAGTATATGGCTTTACAAAAAGATTTTTTATGGGGTGGAGCATTAGCCGCTCACCAATTTGAAGGAGGAGTATTAAATACTTCTAAAGGATATTCTGTTGCTGATGTTATGACAGCAGGTGCACATGGAGTTCCAAGAGAAATTACAGATGGTGTAGTAGAAGGAAAATATTATCCTAACCATGTAGGTATTGATTTTTATGGACATTATAAAGAAGATATTGCAATGTTTGCAGATATGGGATTTAAATGTTTTAGAACATCAATTGCTTGGACTCGTATTTTCCCATTAGGTGATGAAGATAAACCTAATGAAGAAGGATTACAATTCTATGATGATGTTTTTGATGAATTATTAAAATATGGTATTGAACCGGTCATTACATTATCACACTTTGAAATGCCTTATCATTTAGCTAAAGAATATGGTGGTTTTATGAATCGTAAAACAATTGATTTCTTTGTTAAATTTGCTGAAGTATGTTTTAAAAGATATAAAAACAAAGTTAAATATTGGATGACTTTCAATGAAATCAATAACCAAATGAACTTTAAAAATGATATCTTTGGTTGGACAAATAGTGGTGCTCATTTTGGAAACTATGATAATCCAGAAGAAGCAATGTATATCTGTGGACATCATACATTAGTTGCTTCTGCAAAGGCTGTAAAAGTTGGTAAAGAAATTAATCCTGATTTTAAAATTGGAAATATGATTGCCATGGTTCCAATTTATCCATTTAGTTGTCGTCCTGCTGATCAAGTATTAGCTCAACAACAAATGCATGATCGTTTCTTCTTCTGCGATGTACAATGTAGAGGACATTATCCTGCTTATGCTTTAAAAATGTTTGAAAGAAAAGGATTTAATATTGATATTACTGAAGAAGATAAAAAAGCTTTAGCTGAAGGTACTGTTGATTATATTGGATTTAGTTATTATATGACAAATGTTGTAGATTCAACAGTTACAAAAGATGTTTCAAAATCAACAGATGGTTCAAGTGAACATTCTGTTAAAAATCCATATATTAAAGAATCTGATTGGGGATGGGCAATTGATCCAGAAGGTTTAAGATATGCTTTAAATATGTTCTATGAAAGATATGAAAAACCATTATTTATTGTAGAAAATGGTTTTGGAGCAATTGATGTTAAAGAAGAAGATGGTTCATGCCATGATCCATATCGTATAGATTATTTAAGAGCTCATATTGAAGAAATGAAAAAAGCCGTTGAAGAAGATGGTGTAGATTTAATGGGATATACACCATGGGGATGCATTGACTGTGTTTCATTTACTACAGGTGAAATGAAAAAACGTTATGGATTTATCTATGTAGATAGAGATAACGAAGGAAACGGAACACTAGCAAGAAGCAAGAAAGATTCTTATGATTGGTATAAAAAAGTAATTGCTTCTAACGGTGAAGAATTATAATTTAAATTTGTCTAGACAAATTTAATGAAACCCCTTGCATAGACAAGAAAGGTATGTTAGAATACGTGATGTAAATACGGATTGTTACTTTAAGTAGGCAAGACCAAATAACTTACACTTTTTTAGTGTATCTTATTTGGTCTTTATTTTTTGTCTTAATTTGCTTATGTAAGTATAAGAAAGGAGAAAATATGAAAAATAAGAAAATAAGTAAAGTTGTATTATCTGTATTGACATCTATGTCAATGTTGAGTTCTTATTCAGCAATGGTCTTTGCTGAACCAACAAATCAAGGAGCATCACAAGTTGCTCACGAATATGATTTGGTAAAATTAGATCGTAATGGAGATTTAATTGTTAATGGTGGTTTTAATAATAATGGTGCTTCATGGCTTAAAACAGGTACAGGAACAATTGGAAATGATAATGGAAATTATTATGGAAAATTACCATCAAATTCTAATAATGCAGCTGTTTATCAAAATGTAAGTTTTAAGAAAAATACTGATTATGTTGTAAAAGCAAAAGTTAAGATATCGAATGAAAATGGTCAAGTATTTTTAGCTGTAAAAAATAGTAATTTAAGTGCTGGATTAAAAGATAATAATGGAGAAATTATTGAAACAAATATTACATCATCAAAAGAAACTGCTAATAAGTATCAAGATGTAGAGTTTACTTTCAATTCAGGTGATAATGGTTCTGGATCTATTGCTTTTATTAAATGGACTGAAAGAAATGGAAATCAAGATATTATCAATGAAGAAGTATGGATTGATGATGTTTCTGTTAAAGCAGTCAATGAAACTTCAGAAGATGATAATTATGAAATGGTTTGGGCAGATGATTTTAATGAAAATCAATTAGATACATCAAATTGGGATTATGAATTAGGATCTATTAGAGGTGTTGAACAAGAACATTATGTAAATGATCCAGAAAATGTTTATGTAAAAGATGGACAATTAGTATTACAAGTGACAGATCGTGATAAAGAAGATCAATATAAAAATCCTAGAGGAAATAGACAAGTTATTTATAATTCAGGAAGTATTAGAACTCATGGGAAAAAAGAGTTCTTATATGGAAGAATTGAAATGAAAGCTAAACTTCCTAAAGGAAAAGGTGCTTTCCCTGCATTTTGGACATTAGGTTCAGACTTTACGTTAGATGGTAGAATCAGTAGTGAACAAGGAGCTCCATGGCCTGTTTGTGGTGAAATTGATATTATGGAAATGATTGGAGCTGCTGATGGTGATTTAAATGGAAAAAGTAATAGAAAAGTTTATCAAACAGTTCATGCAGGTTCAGCTCAAGATGTAGATCATTCAAGATCAGTTTCTACTTATACATTACCAGAAGGAATTTTTAATGATGATTATCATATTTTTGGGATTAACTGGTCTAAAAATAAATTAGAATTCTATGTAGATAGTACAATTGTTGGTTCTATAGATTATAGTAATAATGAAGAATATAAAAGATGTTTCAATAGACCTCAATATATTCAATTAAATTTAGCAACAGGTGGAAACTGGGCTGGTGATGCTGGAGATAATTTAGCTGGTCAAAAATATGAAGTAGATTATGTTTACTATGGACAAAATGCTCAACAAAAAGCAGATTCAGAAGCTTATTACAAAGACGCTATTAAAATCACAGGTGAACATGATGTAACAATGACAGAAGGGGAAACACCTGATTTATTAGAAGGAGTTACTTCTGATCAAGATAGTATTTTAGATTATTCAATTGATAATGAATATTCATTTAAATCAAAAGGTGGACTTACTTCTGTTGATTTAGTATGTTCAGGTAAAAATGATACAGCAAGATTAAAAAATCTTAAACCTGGAAAATATAACTTATATTACACAGCTAAAAGTAGTACAGATGCTACAAAACCATCAACAAGAAGAGCTGTTATTCTTACAATTGAAGAAAGAACATTTGAAAAAGATTTAGAAAAATCTGGATTAAAATTAAATGGTTTTATTGGTGATACTTTAGATACAATTCAATTACCTAAAGGATGGGTATTTGAAAATCCTCAAGAAATTATTACAGAAGAAACAAATGAAGTAGCTGTTAAATGTGTAGATTTAGATAAAGTACAAACAGCTAAAATCAATGTTCAAGAAAGAGCAAAAATTATTGCTGGTGAAAATGGAAAATATGAATTAAAAGATTCAAAACCATTAAAAATCACAATAAATGTTTCTAAAGAAGATATTTTAAAAGTACTTGTAGATGGTGAAGAATTAGATTCAAAATATTATACAGTAGAAAATATTGCACAATCAATTAATGGTACAGCAGATGTTATTTTAAGTGAAGACTATTTAAAAACATTAAGTAATGGAGAACATACTATTAAAATAACTTCTACATTAGGAGATGTGGAAACATTATTTACAGTAGATAACTCTAAAGATGACGATACAAATCAAAAACCAGGTACTGGAAAAGATGACGATACAAACCAAAAACCAGGTACTGGAAAAGGTGATGATACTAATCAAAAACCAAATACAGATAAAAAAGATGAAGTTAGTGATAAAACAAATAATGTAACTACAAATGTAAAAAATAATACAACTCCAAAAACTGGAGATAGAACACCAATTGAATTATTAACAATTTGTAGTTTAGTTTCATTGATTGTTATTGTTGCTTTAAAAAAGAAAAAAGTAAATGACTAACATATTTCTCCAAAGATAGAAATCGGGTAACCAAATAATTTAGGGGGAAAGCCAAATTATTTAGGGGACAACTTTAGGGGTTTTAAGAAAACCCTGTTGAAAGTTAGGGGGCACTTTAGGGGGCAACCTAAAAATTCATAGAAAATAAGTTTAAAGGAACAATCAAATAGGTTGTTCCTTTAATTTTGTCTAGATACATTTAACGTAAGTGCCAAATAAAATAGTGTATTTAAAAAAGTCGATTGAATTGATACAATGA
>NZ_JBKYAR010000019.1:39250-41821 GCF_047023275.1 Faecalibacillus sp.
GTAAGTGCCAAATAAAATAGTGTATTTAAAAAAGTCGATTGAATTGATACAATGATCAATTTAGTCGGCTTTTATTTCAAATTCTTCTTTTATTTCTTCACTCCATGGTAAGAACCAATCCAATTTCTTTGGATCTTCAACCAGATCTTGTTGAGGTAAATAATCCAGAATGAATTCAATATAATCATATGGATTAAGTTTGTTGGCTTTAGCTGTTTCAATCAAGCTGAAGACTGCAGCACTTGCTTCAGCTCCTTTAGTAGAAGTTGAAAACAGCCAGTTCTTTCGACCAACTGTAAATGGTCTGATTGTACGTTCATCTAATGAATTTGTCATAGGTACAAGACCATCTTCTAAAAATGAACGCAGTCCTGCCTCGTAATTCAAGGCATATTGTATAGCTTTTCCTGTCTTAGAAGCTGTTAACACCTTGTTTTGATTTTCTTTGCACCATAAAAAGAAGTCATCAACTAATGGCTTTGATTTTTCTTGACGTACTTTCTCCTTTTTATCAGGTGATAATGTTTCGATTTGTTTTTCTATCGCAAACAGTTTAGCTATTTTTTCAATGGCTGTATTTGCGAGTGTATCTGATGCATTCTTCATATCTACAGGCAAAGCATCATAGAACTTCCGTCTGGCATGCGCCCAACAATAAGCATTGGTTACACCATCTATATGGTTATATCCATAATAGCCATCAGTAATGATAGTACCATCAAATCCTTTCAGAAATTCTTGAGGGTTGGTTGCTTTTCTGTCAGGTCTGTAATCAAATATCTTAACAGGTCTTTTACTTTCTTTGATACTTGAATATACCCACATATATGATTTAGAAGTAGCCTTCTTACCTGGTTCATTCAATACCTGAACTGGCGTTTCATCACAATGTATATGTGATTCCTTCATCATCAGTTCGTGCATCCTGTTTACCAATGGAATGAAATATTCATTGGCGGCAATGATGATCCAGTTTGCCATTGTCGTTCTTGAAAGTTTCATTCCTAATCGTTTCCATTCTGATTCTTGTCTGTATAGTGGCATATGATTTACATATTTATCAATGATTACTTGTGACAGTACACTTGGCGATGTATATGAATGTGGAACAACCGGTTGAGGTGTGCCAGCTTTAAGCATGACTACCTTTCCTTTTTTTCTACAGTTTCGACATTCATATGTTTTTCGATAAATATCTTTTACATAGAGTTTGGCTGGTTCATAAATAACTTCATGTCTTACAAATTCCTCACCTACATAAGATAATTTAGAGCCACATTCATCACATACTCTGTCTTTTTCATCAACATCATAAACTTTTTTTACATGTTTTAGCTTGTCTAATTTGATATCAATTTTCTCTTTTTGTTTCTTTTTGGCTCTGGTATATGAGATATCTTCAAGCAGTTCAGGTTCACATTCATTTTCTGCTTCATCAAAAAGAGAAAGCTGATCCATAGAATGTGTTATCTTTTCACTCTTGGTACCAAACAGCTTTCTCTTTAAATAGGCATTTTCTTCACGTAAAAGTTCATTGTTGTTTTTTAAGTATTCATTTTCAGCTTTCAAACTGTCAATGGTACTGTTCAAAGATGCAATTGTAGCTTTCAATTCTTCAATAGAATGTGACAGATTAGCCATTACCAAAGCTAAATTTTCAACTGTACCTGTAGTAGAATCAGCCATCAAAAGCACCTCCATTTCATACATCCATTATACCATAAACAGGCATATTATCCTATGAAATCAAGGCTTTACAGTACAACTTGTGGATAACTTTTCTGAATGGTCTTAGGCTGTACGATAGAAAGTCCTTCAAGCAGCCATCTGAATTGTTGAGGGGTTATTTCTCGAGCTTCTGATTCATCTCTTGGCCATTTGAATTTACCATTTTCAAGTCTTTTATAAAGTAAGACAAAACCATCACCTTCCCAATACAGTGCCTTCATGATTCTTGTATTTCTACCACAAAACAGAAACACAGAATTAGAAAAAGGATCAAGCTTGAAGTTCTGTTGAACGATAGCTGAAAGACCATCAATCTGTTTACGCATATCTGTATAGCCAACAGCTATATAAATATGTTCGGCTTTTGAAATATCACCAATCATAATAGTGACTTCAAAAGAGGCTCAATACTTTGGTAAGGTGTATCTGAATCGAGTTCAATTTTGATGCTTCCCTTGATAATGATAATCTTTTCATTATTGTGTGGTTGCTTTTCAACAGAAACAAAGGATACTTCATTCTTGTAGCTGTTTTCATTTATCTGATCACATAAAATATTTCTGATTTTTTGTTGATAATTATAATAAGTCGACGGCTTGATATTGTTTTTGTCACAGAAATCTTTGACAGATAAACCACTTTCCTTGCATTCTTTGATTTTAAAATACCAAAATTTATATTTTTCATTTTCGGTAAGTTCCTGTACTGTCATATAGTCTCTCTTCCTTTCCATATAGTTTTTGGAGAATATAAAAACTACAATATAGTTTATGGAGTCTCCACATTCTATATTGTAGTTCTTAGAGTTCTATATTTTTATCCACTATTTTATTTGGCGCTTAC
>NZ_JBKYAR010000019.1:42575-56294 GCF_047023275.1 Faecalibacillus sp.
AGTTGATATAGGGGTTATACATATCACATATAAGGTATTTAACGTTTTTTCGTTCTTCCAATGGAATGGATAAAAAGTAGGCATTTGTTGTTTCCTCCCATCTGTTGGGAAGGATATCAACGATTTCTAGAGTATTGAAATCCATAATGACCAGAGCATAACGATGCTTATAGTCAATATCTAAAAATACTTCGTCGACAGAAATTATTTCAGGTAAAGGAAGACGTTTTATGTTCAAATATTGTAGAAATATATAATGTACGGAAGTATCAGAAATATTATATTTTCTAGCGACATCTGCAGTAGTGATATGTATATTCTTCATTTCATTAAGGATCATATAAGGAGTAATATTAGATGACTGTTTATATTTACTAATAAAGTTAAACTGATCATTGAAGTAAAGATTACATTGAGGGTTGGTACATCTCCATTTTCTTTGAGTTACAATAAGTTTTAATTGATAGCCATCCTGTAGGATAGGATGATTTATTTTTCTAATATATTTTCCTTTTGAATGCATTCTAGAAGAACAGGCAGGGCAATATTCGACTTTGAGAGTCTTTTCTAAATAAATTATCTTAGTATTTCCATCAATTAAAATCTTAGAGATAATTATGTCTTTATCTTCAATGTTTAAAAATTTCATGATATCATTATTCATATAGTTCCTTTCATAGTATCTAGACAATATAAATGATAAATGAACTATAAAAAGAAACAACAGCCAGAATCCTAGCTGTTGTTTTTCAATGGCAATTATTAGAAGTTCATCCCCCTAAAGTTGCCCCCTAAAGTAGACCCCCAAAGTTGAGGCCCCTAAATTATTTGAATAGCCTAGAAATCAAGGCAATGCCTTGATTTTTGTCTATTTCAATAGATTTGATTATTGTAATCTTGGTTATGAAGATATATAATCAAAAAAAATATTTCAAATATACAAGGAGGATACAAAATGTATAAAATAAGTGATTTATATGATTTAAGTCATAGTCAAGCTGGTTCATATTTATCAAAATATGAATATCCTTGGGAAGCTTTAAAAGGAATTAAGGATTTTATAATTGAATTAGGACAAAATCTAGGTGATGATTATCAAGAAATCAAGGAACATGTTTGGGTGCATAAAGATGCTACAGTGTTTGACAGTGCTTATATTGGAGCACCTTGTATTATTGGTGCTGGAACAGAAGTAAGACATTGTGCATTTATTAGAGGAAGTGCTCTTGTTGGGAAAGACTGTGTTATTGGAAATTCAGTTGAATTAAAAAATGTTATTATTTTCGATAATGTTCAAGTACCTCATTATAATTATGTAGGTGATTCTATTTTAGGATATAAATCTCATATGGGAGCTGGATCTATTACAAGTAATGTTAAAAGCGATAAAACACTCGTTGTTGTAAAAGATAGATTTAATCATCAAGAAATTGAAACTGGGTTAAAGAAAATGGGAGCTATGCTTGGAGATTATGTTGAAGTAGGATGTAATAGTGTTTTAAATCCAGGAACTGTTATTGGAAAACATAGTAACATTTATCCTCTTTCAAGAGTAAGAGGTGTTGTACCTACACATTCTATTTTTAAAGATATTGATCATATTGTTGAAAAAAAATAATTTAATTTTGGACAAGATTATTTAATAATCTTGTCTTTTTTATGTAAAAGAGTATTTATATTGACAATATTGATGAAAGAGAATATTATATAAATAGGAATTATTCCTAACAAGGAATAGAAAAGGAGATATAATATGGCTAATAAATATGCAGGAACACAAACAGAAAAAAATTTAATGGAAGCTTTTGCAGGAGAATCACAAGCAAGAAATAAATATACATATTTTGCTTCAAAAGCTAAAAAAGATGGTTTTGAACAAATCTCATCATTATTTTTAAAAACAGCAGATAATGAAAAAGAACATGCTAAAATGTGGTTTAAAGAATTAAATGGAATTGGAAGTACTGCTGAAAACTTAGCTGCAGCAGCTGAAGGTGAAAACTATGAATGGACAGATATGTATGAAGGTTTTGCGAGAACTGCTGAAGAAGAAGGTTTCCCAGAACTAGCTGAAAAATTCCGTTTAGTTGGAGAAATTGAAAAGAAACACGAAGAACGTTATAGAGCTTTACTACATAATGTAGAAATGCAAGAAGTCTTTGCTAAAAGTGAAGTCAAAGTTTGGGAATGTCGAAACTGTGGACATATCGTTGTTGGTGAAAAAGCACCTGATGTTTGTCCAGTATGTAATCATCCACAAGCATACTTTGAAGTTCATGCAGAAAATTATTAATAGAAAAAGATGCTACGGCATCTTTTTTTGTATTGTTTTATAAATGTTTAGATTATTATATTTTTTTAGTATTTTTGTGGATATCTTCCTATAAATAAACTTATTTATTCATATAATGAAAGTTGTCAAAGGGAGGAAGATAAAAATGAAGAAATATTATAAATATGTATTATCTTTAGGACATTTATGTTCAGATATTAATCAAAGTATTTTATCAGCTGTATTGCCATTTTTAATTGCAACTTATCATTATGATTATACAACTGCTGCCATGTTAGTAACGGTATCAAATGTTTTTGGTTCTTTTGTTCAACCATTTATTGGTATGTTATCAGATAAAAAGAATAAACCTTTCTATATGATATTAGGTGTTTTACTTGCTTCAGGAGGAATGGCTGTTACAGGTTTTATTTCAAATTTCTTTGGATTATGTATAGCAGTGATTATTAGTGGAATCGGGGTTGCCATGTTTCATCCTCAAGCTGCTAAACTTGTCAATAGTGTTTCTAATAAAAATGCTAAGGGAAAGGGAATGAGTATTTTTTCTTTTGGAGGTAAGATTGGATTTACATTAGGACCTGTTTATACAGCGTTTTTAATGAATTTGTTTGGAATGAAAGGAACAATACTTTTCTTGATACCAGGTATTGTTTTTGGAATTGTTTGTTCTTTCTTTAATAAGGATTTTGAAAATTTAGATATTTTAGAAGTTAAAAAGAAAGAAGAAGTCAAAGGTGATGGAAAAGATGATTGGAGTGGTTTTATAAAATTATGTGGTGTTGTTTTTAGTCGTTCGATTCTTACAAATGGACTTTCCACATTTTTAGCACTTTATTTTATTCAACAATTCTCTAGATCAAATTCATTTGCTAGTTTAATATTAAGTTTCTTTTATGGAATGGGAGCAATTGCAACTCTTTTAGGTGGAAGTATTGCTGATCGTTATGGACATCGAAAGATGGTACGTCTTAGTTTTTGTATCTTTTTACCAGCACTTTTTATCTTTACCAATACTTCTAATTTTATTATTGCTTTAGTTATGCTAGTTCTTATGTCATGTGGAGAAAGTTTTTCATATAGTCCAATGGTTGTTTTGGGACAAAAATATTTACCAAATCATACAGGTTTTGCTTCTGGTATTACTTTAGGATTAGCAGTAAGTGTAGGGGCTGTTTTATGTCCAGCTCTTGGCTATGTTTCAGATGCTTATGGTTTAAATTATGCATTTATCATTATGACAATTGTTTGTGCAATCGCCCTTGTTTGTTCAATGATTTTACCAAATGTGGAGGAAGAATAATATGGGTATTATTTGAAGTAACGATTAAAGAAGGGATTAAATAAATCTGTTAGAAAGATGAAGAAAGTATTGAAAAGTGGCTTAATCAAGTCGCTCATCGCATTTATGGAGAAAACAAGTATCAAATAGAGATGAAGCTTAAAAAGATTCTAATGAATTTTTTAAATAAATAGATTAAAATAAAGGAAAAGAGGTGATTGGATGCAAGAATATAATTCTTATGATTTATTTGTAAAAAATCCACGTATTCATACCAATTTTCCTTTTCTAGCATTAGATTGTAATAATAAGAAAACCATTCCACCTCGCATGCGTTTTCAAGAAATGCATTGGCATGAAGATATTCAAATTACTTATGTTTTAGAAGGAATTATTAAAATTATTTCACTTGGAAAAACAATAGAAGTTCATCAAGGAGAAGCTGTATTTATTTCAAAAAAAGTCCTTCATCAATTTATAGAAGTAGAAACAGCCCATTATCGTTCTTTTCTATTTCCAGAAAGTTTTATTAATTTTTATGAACATAGTCCTATGGAAAAAGAAATTGAACAAATGAGTATTGGAATTTGTCTTTTAAAACAAAAAGAAGTAATTGATATTATTAAAAATATCAATCATGTAACTTTTGAATTTTATCAAGGTAAACATAAAGAATACTATCTTGCAACACAACTTGTTCAATTTATGTATTATCTTTTATTACAATCAGATCAAGAAGATAATACTTTACAAGATTACCATCATAGCTTACAAAAATGTCTAGCTTTTATTCATTTACATTACCAAGAAAATATTTCTCTTGAAGAAATTGCATCTTATGGAAATATGAGTGTAGGACATTGTGGAAGACTATTCATGCAAGTTCTTCAAACAACACCTTATGAATATTTAATTAATTATCGTATAAAAAAAAGCTTAGAGCTTTTAGGAAAAGAAAAAAAGGCAATATCACAGATTGCTATAGAAGTTGGTTTTAATGACGTGAGTCATTTTATTCAAAGTTTTAAAAAAAGAATGAATATTACACCTAAACAATATCAAAAACAATTATTTAATCAGCATCAAAACAATTTACAAGATATTTAGAAAAATCAATTTCTAGTAAATTCATATTTTAGTCTAAAACCAGATGATCTGGTTTTTCTTTTAATTTACTTTTATTATAGTATAATAAAAGTAAAGGTGAGAATATGAATGCATTAAAAGAAAGTAAGAAAAAACATTTATTATCAATTTTAAAATATCTTTATCTTCATCAAAGCTCAACGATGAATGAATTAGTAGAAGATTTACAATTGTCTCAACCAAGTATTCGTAATATGGTAAGGACACTTCAAAACAAACAATTGATTCAAGAAGTGGGAAATGACTTATCGAGTGGAGGAAGGTGTCCAACACGTTTTGCTTTAAATGAAAAGAATTATTTAGTTCTTTGTCTTTATATTCAAGATGATAAGGTCTTTTATCAATCAAGAAGTTTTAGAGAAATAAAAAAAGAAGGTATCTTATTTTATCAAAGAGATGATGAATTAAAAAAAATTGTTAAAGATTTAATTAATCAAGATGAAATTCATTGTTGCCAAATAGCAGTAGAGGGTATTGTTTATGAAGATGAGTATGTAACTGATCATCATAATTTTTTTGAAAAACATGATTGGTTAAAAGAGATTAAAAAAGAAATAACTACTCCCATTCAATTACAAAATGATGTTAAGATGATTCATCAAGGATGTTATTTTACTTATCAACAGGATTCTACTTATTATTTATATATTAATGAAGTAGGGGTAGGAAGTTCTTATTTTTATAAGGATGAACCACTTTATGGAAATATTGGAATTATGGGTGAAATTGGTTTGATATCTTTAAAGGGAAAAACAATAAATCAACAAATTCGTAAATGTCATAGTCAAGAAGAGTTTAATGAGATTTTGGGAGTGTTATTAAGTATGATTTTTACAATAATTGATCCCAAGCGTTTAGAATTATCATTAGATTTAAAATGGCAATATGAAGAAAAAAATATTGAAAATATATTAAATAAAATAGATGAAGGTTGTTTTAAAAATCTTTATTTTCATAAAGATATTTCTTCTATGTTATTTGATGGATTGGTTTATAGAGGTGTTATCTATTTATTGAAAGAAAGGATTGAAGAAAATGAAAAAGTATAAAGCGGTGATTTATGATATTGATGGGACTTTATTGAATACGCTAAATATGAATATGTATCCATTAATGAAAATCATTAAAGAAGAAACAGGTGAAGATTGGACATTTGAACAAGTTTTAAAATTTGCTCCTTATCCAGGAATGAAAGTGATGGAAGAATTGGGAATTAAAGATAAAGAAAAAACGTATGCAAGATGGGTTCAATATGTCAATGATTATGAAGATGAAGCTACTTTATATGAAGGATTTGAAGAAGTTTTTGAAAGTTTTAAAGAAAAGGGTGTTAAACAAGCTATTGTTTCATCAAAATTAAGAGCTCAATATGAAATTGATATTGTTTCAAAGGGAATAGATCATTATATGTCAGCTGTTGTTTTAGAAGATGATACTACTCATCATAAACCACATCCAGAACCATTATTAAAATGTATAGAAAAATTAGCTTTAAATGCTGATGAAGTAATTTATATTGGTGATGCTCATTCGGATTATGAGGCTGCTTTAAATGCCCATATTGATTTTGGGTTAGCTAAATGGGGCAGTGTTGCTTGTCAAGAAATTCCTTGCCAATATACATTTGAAAAACCAATAGATTTACTTGGGTTACTTTAAAATTATCTATGATTCTTTTTTGTTAGAAGTTAATTATATTATTTCTTAAGAAATAATGCTGAATATCTTTAAGATTTGTTTAGAAATAGTTCACGACTTGTTCATATAACTTTTTTATTCTTTTGCTTGTAAAAAGGAGGCAGTTATATGAAGTTAAGATATATTTATCGTAGTCTTTTATTTGTTGTGGGTGTATTTTTTATATTATTAGGAATGATAGGCTTGCTGCTTCCAGTTGTCCCTCAAGTACCTTTTTTTCTGGTTGGTGCGATTTGTTTGATGAAATCTTCTCAGCGTATAAGATATTGGGTAAAAGGTCATGAATTATATCAAAAACACTGTCAAAAAATTATTGAAAAATCTAAAATATTGAAGAGAATACTTAATTAGTATTCTTTTTTTTGTTAAGTGATTGTTATGATTTAAAGGATATTCTTAACAAAAAATATACAAAGGATTATAATTGACAGGGAGGCTTTATTATGTGGGTTTTATATGCATTTGGATCAGCTTTGTTTGCTGGTATTACATCAATTCTAGCCAAGTGTGGAATTAAAAAAACAGATTCTCACGTCGCTACAGCATTACGTACAATTGTTGTTTTACTTTTTTCATGGTTAATGGTCTTTATTGTTCATAGCCAAAATCAAATTTCAACAATTTCAACAAATACTTGGATTTTTTTGATTTTATCTGGTTTTGCTACGGGGGCATCGTGGCTTTGTTACTTTAAAGCTTTACAATTAGGTGATGTTAATAAAGTTGTACCGATTGATAAATCAAGTACAATTCTTACAATTGTTTTAGCTTTTATCTTTTTAAAAGAAGATATGAATTTATTAAAATGGATTTGTGTTGTTTTAATTGGAACAGGTACATATCTTATGATTGATCAAAAAGAAAGTACATCGACAACACATCATAGAAGTTGGTTGATTTATGCTTTACTTTCAGCAGTATTTGCTAGTTTAACTTCTTTACTTGGAAAAGTAGGAATGCAAAATATTGATTCTAATTTAGGAACAGCTATTCGTACAGTAGTCGTTTTAATTATGTCATGGGTCGTTGTTTTTGTTGTTAAAAAACAACATACGATTAAAGAAATAGATCGTCATGAGTTATTGTTTATTTGTTTATCGGGGATTGCTACAGGTTTATCATGGCTTTGTTATTACAAAGCACTTCAAGAAGGACCAGCAAGTATTGTTGTACCAATTGATAAATTAAGTATTGTTGTTACAATTATTTTCTCATATGTAGTATTCCATGAAAAATTAAATAAGAAATCATTAATAGGTTTTTTGATTCTTGTTGGAGGAACTTTATTGATGTTACTTTAAATATGGCAAAAGCCATATTTTTCTTTTCAAAATAAATAATATCCTTTAAAATAAATAAAGGTGAAAAAAATGCAAAAACAATTAATACAATGGTACCAACAAAATAAAAGAGACTTTCCTTGGAGAAAAGATCAAGATCCCTATCATATTTGGATCAGTGAAATTATGTTACAACAAACTACAACTGAAACCGTAATCCCTTATTATATTCATTTTTTAGAAGTCTTTCCAACAATTGAAAAACTAGCAAGTGCTTCATTAGAAGAAGTTTATAAAATGTGGGAAGGCTTAGGATATTATCGACGCGCGAAACATTTGCATGAAAGTGCTCAAATAATCGTAGATAAATACGATGGACAATTTCCTAGAGAATATGATGAAATATTAGCTTTAAAAGGAATTGGTAGTTATACAGCAGGAGCCATTAGTTCAATTGCTTATGGAAAGCCTGTTCCTGCAGTAGATGGTAATGTTTTAAGAATCATGAGTCGATATTATTTGATTAAAGAAAATATCGTTGAATTAAAAATACAAAAACAAATTTTTAAAATTGTTCAAGAACTGATTCAAGGACATGACGCATCTGCATTTAATCAAGGATTGATGGATTTAGGAGCAACGATTTGTAGGCCTGTTCATCCACAATGCTCTATTTGTCCTATTCAAAAAAAGTGCCAAGCGTATAGATACAACCAACAAGAGGTTTTACCTATTTCTATTAAAAAAATTAAGAAACAGGAAATAGGCTTTATTACAGGAATCATTACTTATCAAAATAAATTTTTATTAATTCAAAATCCACCAGGAGGTTTATTAGAAAATCTTTATGGATTTATTCAATATGACGTAGAAAGTCCTTATAGTTTTATAACATCATTTCAAGAAAATTATCAACAAGAATTAAAAATACACTCCTATATTAAAGATATTAAACATGTCTTTACTCATCGTACATGGTTTATGCATGTCTATCATTTTACTTTAAATCATGAAATAAAAGGGATGTATACATTAGAAGAAATACAGTCTTTACCTTTATCAACTGCACATTTAAAAGTATTAAAAGCGTATCTAAAGTTCATGTAAAATACAAATTATATAATTATAATGATGATAGGATGTGATGGTATGAAATTATTTAAAAAAGAAAATAAAATTGAAAAAGAAGAGTATTTTTCTTTTTGTGTAGAAGGAATTTATCAACATAAAAATGGTGAATTATTTGTTTTAGGAACAATTGATGGTATTGTTCAAAAACTAGATTTTCTTTATTTAATAGGACCTTATGGTTATGAAGAAAAAGTAGAAATTAATGAATGGATCGATGTAAATTTACAAGAAAACTTATATGCATTATTAATTGATATAAATTTACAAAATCATATAGATCGAGGCTATATTTTTACAAATAAAAACAATCATTTAGCTTCATCAAGAGAAGAAATATATAATCCTTATCTACATTTTTTATTAGATCAAGTGAATCGACAACATTATGATTATTTAGATATTCTATTTGAACAACTTGCTACAAGATCTTATTTCTTATCTGTATTTGATTATCATGATTTGCCTATTTATCAAATAAAAGATAAAAAATATTATTCTATCTATACAAGTCAAATAGAAATGAATAAAGATCCAAAATGTAAAAATAAAAAAGGTTCAGTATATAGTTTTGATGATTATTCTAGAATGTGTTTAAATCAAGAAAAACTAGATGGTATTATTATTAATCCTTATCATCAAGAAAGAAGTATTGTTTTAAATAAAGATGTTATTCAACATATTGGAACAGTTAAAGAAAAGAATATAAAAATATATGCAAAAGCAAAAAATTATTTAAAAGATAGAAAAAGGAAGCAAAAATATGAAATTGATAATGAGAGCTGATGATTTAGGTTTTAGTGAAGCAGTCAATTTAGGCATTTATAAAGCTGTTAAAGATGGCATGATTACCAGTGTTGGAATGATGACAAATATGGAATATGCTAGTGATGGATATCAACTCGTTAAAGACTTTGATATTGCAATAGGGCAACATACTAATATTTGTGCTGGGAAACCACTTACTGATCCTGCACGTATTCCATCTTTAGTTCAAGAAAATGGTGAATTCTGTTCATCAAGAGAAATTAGAAATCGTAAAGAAGATACAGTGGTTGTTGAAGAAGCAGAGATAGAAATTGAAGCACAATATTTAAATTTTAAAGAAATTACAGGAAGAGATCCTGATTATTTTGAATGTCATGCAGTTATTTCACAAAACTTTTTTACAGCTTTAAAAAATGTAGCTAAGAAATATGGATTATTTTATGAAAATGTTTTATTTGATCAAGAATTTGAAAAAGAAAATCATATTTATGGAATTGCTATGGCAAAACTTGATGAACATATGCTTTATGATCCAAAAGAATATGTAACAAACAGTTTAGATTTTATTAAAAATCATGATGTGTCAGTAATGGTTTTTCATCCAGGGTATTTAGATCAATATATTTTAACGCACTCATCTTTTACTCTTATTAGAGCAATGGAATGTGATTTTCTATGTTCATCATGGTTAAAAGATTGGCTTAAAGATCATCAAATTGAATTGACTGATTTTAGAAAAGTAAAAAATGTATAATATTTAGAGCTATAATATATTCTTATGATATATCATCATGATAGAAATTGTTTTTTATATCAATAAAGAACAGTTTCTTTTTTTACATTATTAGGTATAATAAAAATAAGGTGAGTTTAATGCAAAAAAAGAGACATTTAAAAACTTGTATTGTCGCTATCGCTTTAATGTGTCTACTAACAATTTCCATGACATTTCAAACAATTTGTGTAAAAACAATCAGTGATAATTATATTAATTCACTTATTGTGAATCAAATTATTGATTTAATTATAGACGAAGAAACAGATGCAAATTTTCAACAAATAAATCAGTTACAAAATAAAATAAAAAAGAGTGATTATCTTTATCAATTAAATAAATATGCTTTCGATCAATCAATTAGAAATATTAATCAAAATAAGATACATTTATCTCAAGATGAATTACAGAAGTTTTCTAAATCATGTAAACAAATGATTAAAGAAGAAATGAATATTTCTATTAAAGAAAAACAAATTATAGATATTTTAAAACAAAATCAATTTTGGAATAAAATGATTCATAGAATGAAAAATAAATTAAGTTCTTTTTCTAAAATCTTTGTGATTATTTATGCAATTATGCAATCAATCATTTTTAGAATGATTATTTTATTATGTATATTATTATGTTTTTTGAGATTATATATTTTAAATAAACAAAGTTTTTCTTTTATATTTTCAATTATTCTTTTAATTAAATCATTGATTGATTATACAATGATTGGGTTAATTGAAATATCTAAATCTTTTTATATTAAGATGTTAAATATACCTATTTCATCAATTAGTATAGATTCTTATTTGATTGTTGCGATGGTTTCTTTAATATTAGGTATGATTATTTTTATATGGCATATATATAAGGCAGAGTAATCTGTCTTTTTGCTTATAATTTTTTATCTATTTGATAATAAATTATAAATTGTATGAATTTATACAATATTACTAGACAAATAAAATTGTATACAATATAATGTTAGCAATACAAATAAGAAAGGAAGGTTTTATATATGACCGAAAAAAGAGTTTACAATTTCTCAGCAGGTCCTTCAATGTTACCTGTTGCTGTACTTGAAAAAGCAGCAAAACAAATGTTGAATTATGAAGGCAGTGGTATGTCTGTTATGGAGATGAGTCATAGATCCTCTTCCTACTTAGAAATCTTTGAAAAAACAAAAGGATTATTAAAGAAAGTGATGAATGTTCCTGACAATTATAAAATTGTTTTCATTCAAGGAGGAGCAACACAACAGTTCTCAATGGTGCCTTTAAATCTTTTAAAGAATGGGAAAGCTGACTATGCGATTACTGGTGCTTTTAGTAAAAAAGCAGCAGCAGAAGCTAAAAAATATGGGGATATTCATATAGTTTATGATGGAAGTGTTAATGATTTTAAACATATTCCTACACAAGATGAATTAGATTTATCAACAGATGCATCTTATTTACACATCTGTGCGAATAACACAATTTATGGAACAGAATGGAAATACGTACCAGAAACAAATGGTGTACCAATTATTGCTGATATGTCATCTAATATTTTATCTAAACCAGTAGATGTAAGTAAATATGGAATGATTTATGCTGGTGCTCAAAAGAACATGGGAATTGCTGGATTAGGGGTAGCAATTATCCGTGAAGATTTACTTCAAGATGTTGCCAAAACAACACCTGTTTTATTAGATTATAAATTGATGATTAAAAATGATTCAATGTATAACACACCACCAGCTTATGCTATTTATGTTTTAGGACTTGTTCTTGAATGGATTGATTCTTTAGGTGGCTTAGAAGTCATGAAAGAAAGAAATGAAAAGAAAGCTAAATTAGTTTATGACTATTTAGATCAATCTACTTTCTATAAAGCACATAGTGATAAAGAAAATAGATCATTGATGAATGTGACTTTTACTACACCAAATAAAGATTTAGATGCGAAATTTGTTAAAGAAAGTATTGAAGCAGGCATGACAAATTTAAAAGGTCATCGTTCTGTAGGGGGAATTCGTGCTTCTATTTACAATGCAATGCCATATGAAGGTGTTGAAAAACTTGTAGCATTTATGAAAGAATTTGAAGAAAATAATCGATAAGGGGTCAAGTATGTATAAGGTTAAATTGATGAATAAAATATCTTCAGTAGGATTAGATTATTTTAATGAAGATTACCAATATGGGGAAACGTTAGAAAATGAAGATGCTATTTTACTTAGAAGTGCATCTTTACATGAATATGAATTTTCAAATGATGTTAAAGCGATTGCGAGAGCTGGTGCGGGGGTCAATAACATTCCTGTTGATAAATGTTCTGAAAAAGGAATTGTTGTTTTTAATACACCAGGAGCAAATGCTAATGCAGTAAAAGAACTTGTTTTATGTGCATTATTCTTATCAAGTCGTAAGATTGTTGAAAGTATTGAATGGGTCAATACTTTAAAGGATGATGAAAATGTTGCTAAGACAGCCGAAAAAGGAAAATCAAACTTTGTAGGACCAGAAATCGAAGGTAAAAAATTAGGGGTCATTGGATTAGGTGCTATTGGAGTTTTAGTAGCGAATGCAGCTAATAAACTTGGAATGGAAGTTTATGGATATGATCCATTTATGTCTGTTAATTCTGCATGGGCTTTATCAAAACATGTACGTAAAGCAAAAGATATGGATGAGATCTTTAAAACATGTGATTATATTACAGTGCATGTACCAAGTACAAAAGATACAAAGGGTATGTTAAATAAAGAGAAGTTTGCATTAATGAAAGATGGTGCACGTTTATTAAACTTTGCTAGAGGGGACTTAGTTGTAAATGCTGATTTATTAGAAGCTGTAGAATCAGGTAAATTAAGTAAATATATAACTGATTTTGCTTCACAAGAATTAATTGGAAAAGATAATATTATTGTTTTACCTCATTTAGGAGCTTCTACTCCTGAAAGTGAAGATAATTGTGCAAAAATGGCAGTTCAAGAATTAAAAGATTTCTTAGAAAATGGAAATATTAAAAATTCTGTAAACTTCCCAGCTGTTAATCAACCAAGAGAATCAAAAGTAAGACTATGTATTACAAATAAAAATATGCCAAATATCTTGGCACGTATTTCTAAACTATTTGCAGATCACAACTTAAATATAGAAAATATGGTAAATCGTTCTCGTGGGGATTATGCTTATACATTGATTGATACAAATGATGATGTACGTCAAGATATTATTGAACGTATTGAAGCAGCAGAAGGTATTATTAATGTAAGAGTTATTAAATAGAACTTATAAATGATTTAAGAGGTCCTAAATGGACTTCTTTTTTTTGGACTATTTGTCCATTGAAAGAAGAAAAAAGGAAAGAT
>NZ_JBKYAR010000020.1:0-53889 GCF_047023275.1 Faecalibacillus sp.
ATTGTTGTTGGTCCATCATTGATCAGTGAGACTTTCATCATCGCTCCAAAGATTCTTACTTCTAAGTATTATCATCTTTATTCTTTTTATATTCATTAAAATAGATATCATTGTTTATTCTAAAGTCATTACATCTTGTTATTTCACTATTAATAACGTAATGTATTAAAGGATTAATCACTTGTTTAAATAAATACATTTAAAATAAAAAAAGAAGCCTAACATAAAGTTAGACTTTTAAACATTATATTACTGCTTCTTTTTTATTTTAATTAACCAATTTTTTTGTAAACATCAACGAATTCTTGAGCTAAATCAATGCATAATAATGAAGTCATTAAGTGGTCTTGAGCATGAACCATTAATAAACTTAATGGAGCTTTTTCTCCTCTGATTTCAGCTTGAATCATTTCAGTTTGTGAATGATGTGCTTCGTTTACTGCTTCTTTAGCATTTCCTAAAGATTCTTCAGCTTTTTCGATATCTCCAGCTTTAGCATATTGAATTGCTTCGATAGCTGAACTACGTGCGCTACCAGCATTAACAATTAAGTTAATTACGATTTGTTCTTGTTGATCCATTTTTATTATCTCCTTCTATAAACAAATATTCAGACTACTTACATCTGCACTTTTATTTTATCAAAGTCATATCTATTATTCAAGCGCTTTCGCTATTTAAAACACTATTTTAAATAAAATAATTTAATTAGACTTAATCAAAAAAAGAATATTAAATAAAATATAAAAGGTCTATCTTTTTTATTGATTCTATAAATGATACATATTAAAACTTTAGATTTTTTAAACCATTTATAGTAAGCGCCAAATAAAATAGTGGATAAAAATATAGAACTCTAAGAACTACAATATAGAATGTGGAGACTCCATAAACTATATTGTAGTTTTTATATTCTCCAAAAACTATATGGAAAGGAAGAGAGACTATATGACAGTACAGGAACTTACCGAAAATGAAAAATATAAATTTTGGTATTTTAAAATCAAAGAATGCAAGGAAAGTGGTTTATCTGTCAAAGATTTCTGTGACAAAAACAATATCAAGCCGTCGACTTATTATAATTATCAACAAAAAATCAGAAATATTTTATGTGATCAGATAAATGAAAACAGCTACAAGAATGAAGTATCCTTTGTTTCTGTTGAAAAGCAACCACACAATAATGAAAAGATTATCATTATCAAGGGAAGCATCAAAATTGAACTCGATTCAGATACACCTTACCAAAGTATTGAGCCTCTTTTGAAGTCACTATTATGATTGGTGATATTTCAAAAGCCGAACATATTTATATAGCTGTTGGCTATACAGATATGCGTAAACAGATTGATGGTCTTTCAGCTATCGTTCAACAGAACTTCAAGCTTGATCCTTTTTCTAATTCTGTGTTTCTGTTTTGTGGTAGAAATACAAGAATCATGAAGGCACTGTATTGGGAAGGTGATGGTTTTGTCTTACTTTATAAAAGACTTGAAAATGGTAAATTCAAATGGCCAAGAGATGAATCAGAAGCTCGAGAAATAACCCCTCAACAATTCAGATGGCTGCTTGAAGGACTTTCTATCGTACAGCCTAAGACCATTCAGAAAAGTTATCCACAAGTTGTACTGTAAAGCCTTGATTTCATAGGATAATATGCCTGTTTATGGTATAATGGATGTATGAAATGGAGGTGCTTTTGATGGCTGATTCTACTACAGGTACAGTTGAAAATTTAGCTTTGGTAATGGCTAATCTGTCACATTCTATTGAAGAATTGAAAGCTACAATTGCATCTTTGAACAGTACCATTGACAGTTTGAAAGCTGAAAATGAATACTTAAAAAACAACAATGAACTTTTACGTGAAGAAAATGCCTATTTAAAGAGAAAGCTGTTTGGTACCAAGAGTGAAAAGATAACACATTCTATGGATCAGCTTTCTCTTTTTGATGAAGCAGAAAATGAATGTGAACCTGAACTGCTTGAAGATATCTCATATACCAGAGCCAAAAAGAAACAAAAAGAGAAAATTGATATCAAATTAGACAAGCTAAAACATGTAAAAAAAGTTTATGATGTTGATGAAAAAGACAGAGTATGTGATGAATGTGGCTCTAAATTATCTTATGTAGGTGAGGAATTTGTAAGACATGAAGTTATTTATGAACCAGCCAAACTCTATGTAAAAGATATTTATCGAAAAACATATGAATGTCGAAACTGTAGAAAAAAAGGAAAGGTAGTCATGCTTAAAGCTGGCACACCTCAACCGGTTGTTCCACATTCATATACATCGCCAAGTGTACTGTCACAAGTAATCATTGATAAATATGTAAATCATATGCCACTATACAGACAAGAATCAGAATGGAAACGATTAGGAATGAAACTTTCAAGAACGACAATGGCAAACTGGATCATCATTGCCGCCAATGAATATTTCATTCCATTGGTAAACAGGATGCACGAACTGATGATGAAGGAATCACATATACATTGTGATGAAACGCCAGTTCAGGTATTGAATGAACCAGGTAAGAAGGCTACTTCTAAATCATATATGTGGGTATATTCAAGTATCAAAGAAAGTAAAAGACCTGTTAAGATATTTGATTACAGACCTGACAGAAAAGCAACCAACCCTCAAGAATTTCTGAAAGGATTTGATGGTACTATCATTACTGATGGCTATTATGGATATAACCATATAGATGGTGTAACCAATGCTTATTGTTGGGCGCATGCCAGACGGAAGTTCTATGATGCTTTGCCTGTAGATATGAAGAATGCATCAGATACACTCGCAAATACAGCCATTGAAAAAATAGCTAAACTGTTTGCGATAGAAAAACAAATCGAAACATTATCACCTGATAAAAAGGAGAAAGTACGTCAAGAAAAATCAAAGCCATTAGTTGATGACTTCTTTTTATGGTGCAAAGAAAATCAAAACAAGGTGTTAACAGCTTCTAAGACAGGAAAAGCTATACAATATGCCTTGAATTACGAGGCAGGACTGCGTTCATTTTTAGAAGATGGTCTTGTACCTATGACAAATTCATTAGATGAACGTACAATCAGACCATTTACAGTTGGTCGAAAGAACTGGCTGTTTTCAACTTCTACTAAAGGAGCTGAAGCAAGTGCTGCAGTCTTCAGCTTGATTGAAACAGCTAAAGCCAACAAACTTAATCCATATGATTATATTGAATTCATTCTGGATTATTTACCTCAACAAGATCTGGTTGAAGATCCAAAGAAATTGGATTGGTTCTTACCATGGAGTGAAGAAATAAAAGAAGAATTTGAAATAAAAGCCGACTAAATTGATCATTGTATCAATTCAATCGACTTTTTTAAATACACTATTTTATTTGGCACTTACATTCAATCGACTTTTTTAAATACACTATTTTATTTGGCACTTACCATTTATAGATACTCTTACTAAAAATTTATCTTCTATAATATATAAAATTTAAAACAAAAAAGGTTCAACTTAATGAACCTTTTATTTAAAATTATTATTCAATAATTTCAGAGATGTTTCCAGAACCTACAGTTCTACCACCTTCACGAATTGAGAATTTAGTTCCTTGTTCAATTGCGATTGGGTGAATTAATTCAACTGTTAATTCTACAGTATCTCCAGGCATTACCATTTCAGTTCCTTCTGGTAATTCAATTACACCAGTAATATCAGTAGTTCTGAAATAGAATTGTGGTCTATAGTTAGCGAAGAATGGTGTATGACGTCCACCTTCATCTTTACTTAATACATATACTTGACCTTTGAATTTAGTATGTGGATGTACTGAACCAGGTTTAGCTAATACTTGTCCACGTTGAATTTGATCACGGTTGATACCACGTAATAATACACCGATGTTATCTCCAGATTCAGCATAGTCTAATAATTTTCTGAACATTTCGATACCAGTAGCAACTGTTTTTTGAGTTTCTTTGATACCAACGATTTCTAATTCGTCATTTAAGTTTAATTGTCCACGTTCTACTCTACCTGTAGCAACAGTTCCACGTCCAGTGATTGTGAAAACGTCTTCTACTGGCATTAAGAATGGTTTATCAACGTCTCTAGTTGGAGTTGGGATATAAGTATCTACAGCTTCCATTAATTCGTCGATAGCTGGAGTCCATTTTGGATCTCCTTCTAATGCTTTTAATGCTGATCCTCTGATTACTGGAGTATCATCACCTGGGAAGTCATATTCATTTAATAATTCACGAACTTCCATTTCTACTAAGTCGATTAATTCTTCGTCATCAACCATATCGCATTTATTTAAGAATACGATGATGTATGGAACACCTACTTGACGAGATAATAAGATGTGTTCTCTTGTTTGTGGCATAGGTCCATCAGTAGCAGCAACTACTAAGATAGCACCATCCATTTGTGCAGCACCAGTGATCATGTTTTTGATGTAGTCAGCATGGCCTGGACAGTCAACGTGTGCATAGTGACGAGTGTCAGTTTGATATTCTACGTGTGCAGTATTGATTGTGATACCACGTTCTTTTTCTTCTGGAGCAGCATCGATTGAAGCATAATCCATTGCAGCAGCTTGTCCTTTTTTAGCAAGACAAGTAGTGATTGCAGCAGTTAAAGTTGTTTTACCATGGTCAACGTGACCAATAGTTCCGATATTTACATGCGCTTTAGAGCGGTCAAATTTTTCCTTAGCCATTGTTAAGGTTCCTCCTATTTTTATAATTTTTTACAATAAACATTCTAGTTTATTTATTCGAAAAAATCAATATTTATTTGATTTTAATGTATATTATACATTTCCACCATTTTTCTTGATGATTTCTTCTCTAATTGATTTAGGTGCAGCTTCGTATCTATCAAATTGCATTGTATAGTTTCCACGACCTTGAGTAAATGATCTTAAATCAGTTGCATATCCGAACATTTCTGATAATGGTACAGATGCTTGAACTGAAACAGCATTTCCTCTTTCTTCTTGCCCTTCAATCATACCACGTCTTGATGAAATATCACCCATAACGCTACCTAAATATTCAGAAGGAGCAGTTACTTCTACAGCCATAATTGGTTCTAATAATACTGGAGCACATTTTTTAGCAGCATTTTTAAGTGCTAAACTTGCAGCTACTTTATATGCCATTTCTGATGAATCGACATCATGGTAAGAACCATCAAATAATGTAGCTTTTACGTCTAATACAGGGTATCCAGCAATCATACCAGTTTCAAGTGCGTCTTCAAGACCTACTTTTACTGAGTTGATATATTCTCTTGGGACAGCCCCACCAACGATAGCATCAACGAATTCAAATCCTTTACCTTCATTAGGTTCAAATTTGATCCATACGTGACCGTATTGTCCACGACCACCTGATTGTTTTACATATTTACCTTCACATTCAGCTGCTTGAGTGATTGTTTCACGGTAAGCAACTTGTGGAGCACCAACGTTAGCTTCTACTTTGAATTCTCTCTTTAAACGGTCAACGATTACGTCTAAGTGTAATTCACCCATACCAGCGATAACAGTATCTCCAGTTTCAGGGTTAGTAAATGTTTTGAAAGTTGGATCTTCTTCAGCTAATTTAATTAAACCATTACTTAACTTATCTTGGTCTTGTTTAGTTTTTGGTTCGATAGCTAATTGGATAACTGGTTCAGGGAATTCCATTTTTTCAAGGATAACGAAATTCTTTTCGTCACAAATAGTATCCCCAGTTGTTGTATTTTTGAAACCTACTGCTGCAGCAATATCTCCAGCGTAAACTTCAGCAATTTCATTACGTTTGTTCGCATGCATTTGAAGAATACGACCTAAACGTTCTTTTTTATCTTTTGTAGAGTTTAATACATAACTTCCTGATTGACATGTACCTGAATATACACGGAAGAAAGTTAATTTTCCTACGAATGGGTCAGCCATGATTTTGAATGCTAATGCTGAGAAAGGTTCATCATCTGATGCATGTCTTTCTACTTCATTACCATCTTCATCAGTACCTTTGATTGAAGGAATGTCAGTTGGTGCAGGTAAAAAGTCAATAACTGCATCTAACATTGGTTGAACACCTTTATCTTTGTAAGCTGAACCACATAATACTGGGAATAATTCTACAGCTAATGTTCCTTTACGGATTGCTGCTTTAATTTCTTCTTCAGTAATTTCTTCACCTTCTAAAACTTTCATTAATAGATCATCATCATATGTTGCAGCTTGATCAATCATTTTAGCACGGTATTCTTCAGCTTGAGCCATATATTCTTCAGGAATGTCTTTGTAAACTACATTTTCACCTTTTGTTCCTTCAAAATAAACAGCTTTCATTTTAATTAAGTCAATGATTCCTTCGAAAGTATCTTCAGCACCGATAGGTAATTGAATTGCAACACCTTGTACTCCTAATCTCTTTTCTAAAGATTCTAATGACATAATGAAATCTGCACCTGTTGCATCCATTTTATTAGCGAATACAATACGAGGTACACCATAAGTAGTAGCTTGACGCCAAACTGTTTCAGTTTGTGGTTCTACACCAGCTTTTGCATCTAATACAGTTACAGCACCATCTAATACACGTAAAGAACGTTCTACTTCGACTGTAAAGTCTACATGGCCTGGTGTATCGATAATGTTAACACGATACCCGTTCCATTGAGCAGTTGTAGCTGCTGAAGTGATTGTGATTCCACGTTCTTGTTCTTGTTCCATCCAGTCCATTTGTGAAGCACCTTCGTGAGTTTCACCAATTTTATGGATTTTACCAGTGTAATAAAGGACACGTTCAGTTGTTGTTGTTTTACCAGCATCAATATGAGCCATGATTCCGATATTACGAGTCTTTTCTAACGAAAATTCACGAGCCATTTGTTTTCTCCCTTCAAAATTTTAACCGTTATATTACCAACGGAAATGAGCGAATGCTTTATTAGCTTCAGCCATTTTATGAGTATCTTCTTTCTTCTTAACAGAAGCACCTGTTCCGTTTGAAGCATCAATAATTTCGTTTGCTAAACGATCAACCATAGTTTTTTCGTTTCTTAAACGAGAATAATTTACTAACCATCTTAATCCTAAAGTCATTCTTCTTTCTGAAGAAACTTCAACTGGTACTTGGTAGTTAGCACCACCAATACGTCTTACTTTAAGTTCAAGAACTGGCATAATATTGTTAATTGCTTGATCAAAGACTTCCATAGCTGGGTTTCCAGTTTTTTCTTCTACTTTTTTAAACGCATCATATAAGATGTTTTGAGCAACACCTTTTTTACCATCTAACATAATGTTGTTGATAAGTTTAGAAATAGTTTTAGAGTTATACACTGGATCAGGTAGAACGTCTCTTTTAGCAACTCGTCCTTTTCTTGACATATATATTTCCTCCTATAAGTATTAATTAAGCTTTTGGTTTTTTAGCACCGTATTTAGAACGTGCTTGTTTACGATCGTTAACTCCAGCACAGTCCATTGTACCACGGATAATATGGTAACGAACCCCTGGTAAGTCTTTAACACGACCACCACGAATTAAAACAACACTATGTTCTTGTAAGTTGTGTCCAATTCCTGGAATATATGCAGTTACTTCCATACCATTTGATAATCTAACACGGGCATATTTACGTAAAGCCGAGTTAGGTTTTTTAGGTGTCATAGTAGCAACACGTGTACACACACCACGCTTTTGAGGTGATTTAGTTGATGTAGCTTTTTTAGCTAATGAGTTATAACCTCTATTTAAAGCAGGTGAATTTGATTTTGTTGTTTTATCAGTACGACCTTGTCTTACTAATTGGTTAATTGTAGGCATTTCTTTCTCCTTTCTTGATAACACACAATACCGGGTGTTTCATATTTAATCAATAAATATTGCACCCAATTCGGGCACTGACAATATATTATAGTATTAAAATGATAATGTCAACAAAAAAATTAAAAAATATAAAAAAAATAGGCATAAGCCTATTTTTTAGGCTCTATACTAAAACTGGAGGGGAAATATATCCTGCTCCAGTTTTCTTATATTTAAATAGACATAGCTTTCATACCGTTTTACAATTTAAATGACCAAAAATAAATAGAAAAGAGGTATTCCACTATGTCCAATTTGAATTATATCAATGATTTATTTAAATCTCTAGATTTTCCTGATAATTTATCTGATTATTTTATTCCTGTCCCTTATGAGGACTCTGATTCTTGCTTTAGATATGGTCTTGATAAGCATGGTCACCATTCTAAATTTATTAGACTTAGATCTGTTCTTAAAGATAATTTCGTCTGTCCTCATTGCGGCGTTATCGAACATCATGAATCTAAAGGTTTACGTAAGATTTCCCTGTCTCATATTGCCAATGGTCATCAAAGATTCGTTATTGAGGTTGAATACAGAAGATATTTCTGTCATTCATGTCATTCTTATTTTAAGGATGATATCCCTTTTAAATTTAAAAATACTAGAATGACTTCTTCTGCTGCTCATGCCTGCCTGATTCAATTTAGAGAGAATACGGCCATGGCCGTTATTTCTCGTATGATGGGTGTTTCTAAATCTTCTGTATACAGAATATTTTTTCATCACATCAAAGTAAAAGAACGATTCTATCATCTTAAGTCTGTTATTTCTATTGATGAATTTAAAGCAACCACTGATAAAGGAACTTATGCTTTTCATATTACCGATCCTATCAACGGCAAAACTCTTGATATTATTGAAGACAGAAAAGAACGCAGTCTAAGAAACTATTTTCTTAGATTTCCCTATAAAGAAAGAAAAAAAGTAAGGATCATCATTATGGATCTTTCCAATCCTTTTCGTTGTATCATGCAGCGTCTTTTTCCCAATGCTTCTATTATCGCTGATCGTTTTCATTATGTAAAATTATTCGGTGAATGTCTAAAAAGAAGCAGACTGGATACCTGTTCTTCATTAAAAAATGAAAAGATAGCCAAATCTATTAAGAAAAATCTTCATCTTTTTGACAAATATAGAAAGGATCTTGATGATCAAACAGAATGGTATGATCGTCATTTAAAAAAACACTTTACCTGCAGAACATATGTTGAACATATATTTGAACAGGATGGTACAGATGAATTCTACCAGAGCTATATGATCTATCAGAATCTGTTGAAACTCATCCATGAAAAGCACAATGATTACAAGAAAGAATTGAATAACTGGCTGAACCATATATTTGAAACAAATAATACATATTTTATTTCGTCTGCAAAAAACATAAGAAAGAACTGGTTTGTGCCAATACTTAAGTCACTTACATACAAAGCAATCTATGTTAGAAACGATAAAACATATGAAACAAGTTTTAATAATGGTTTTATTGAAAGTATGAACAACAAGGTCAAGCTTGTAAAACGAAATGCCTATGGCTACAGATATTTTTATAATTTAAGAAAGAGGATTCTTCTTCATCTTGGGTTCTCATATGAATTTGAGTAAAAGAAAAGAGATAGCTTTCGCTATCTCTTAAGCCCCTCCACTATTGACACGGAGCCATTTTTTATAATTGATTTCCAAGATTTTCATGATTATCATCTAATAAATCATATTTAGCAAGTTCAGCAGCTTTTGCTTCTTCAGCTTCTTTTGCTAATGTTTCAGGTGATTTTAAAGGACCTCTAAATCCTGTACCAGCTGGTAATAATTTACCAATTAATACATTTTCTTTTAATCCTTTTAACATATCTTTCTTACCTTTAATTGATGCATCAGTTAAGATCTTAGTAGTTTCTTGGAATGATGCAGCAGATAAGAATGAATCAGTTTCAAGAGATGCTTTAGTAATACCTAATAAGATTGGTCTACCAACAGCAGGATGTTTTCCTTCTTTTAATGCTTCTCTATTTAATTCAGTAAATTGAGTTACATTAACATGTGTACCAGGAAGTGTTCCAGTATCTCCACCTTCAACAATTCTAATTTTCTTCAACATTTGTCTTACGATAATTTCGATATGTTTATCAGAAATTTCGATACCTTGAATACGATATACTTTTTGAACTTCTTTAATAATATAATTTTCAACAGCTTCTGTATCAGCTACATTTAATAATTCTTTTGGATCAATAGAACCTTTAGTGATTTTGTCACCAATACGTACTTCATCACCAACATTAACTCTTAATTTTGCACCATAAGGAGTTAAATAACTTCTTGTTTCTAAATCATTAGAAACAACAACTTCCATTCTTCCAGCATTATCAATAATATTTGATACTTCACCATCAATTTCAGAAATAATTGATTTAGCTTTTGGATTACGTGCTTCAAATAACTCTTGGATACGAGGTAACCCTTGAGTGATATCGGCACCACCGGCAACCCCACCATCATGGAAAGTACGCATTGTTAACTGAGTACCTGGTTCACCGATTGATTGTGCTGCCATAACTCCAACAGCTTCACCTAATTCAACAACATTACCTGTTGCTAAGTTACGACCATAACATTTTTTACAAACTCCGCCTTTAGCAACGCAGCCAAGAACTGAACGAATTTCAACTTCTTTAATACCTGCATCACAAACAACTTTAGCGTTTTGTTCAGTAAAGATTTCACCCGCAGCTACTAATAATTCTTTAGTTTCTGGATGGTAAACATCTTTTTGTGAATAACGACCAACTAAACGGTCATATAATGGAACGATAACTGTATTGTCATCTGTATTGTATAATTCAGTAACAACAAATCCTCTATCTGTTCCACAATCTTCTTCAGAAATAATAACTTCTTGAGCAACGTCTACTAAACGTCTTGTTAAGTAACCTGAATCGGCAGTCTTTAAGGCAGTATCTGTAGAACCTTTACGGGCACCATGTGTCGAAATAAAGAATTCTGATGCTGTTAAACCTTCACGGAAGGCAGACTTGATTGGTAACTCGATTGTTTCCCCTTTTGGATTTGACATTAATCCACGCATACCTACTAACTGAGTGAAGTTAGAAAGTGATCCACGGGCACCTGAATCAGACATGATAAAGATTGGGTTACGATCATCAGCTTCGAACTCTTGACGAACGACTTCTTGTACTTCATCTTTAACACCAGTCCATAATTTGATTACGCTTTGATATCTTTCTGCTTCAGTTAATTTACCTTTGTTATAGAAATTCTTGATTTGTTCAAGTTTTTGATCTGCTTTATCAAAGATTTCAAATTTTGCTTGTGGCACTTGGATATCATATGCAGATACTGTAATACCAGCAATTGTTGAATATTTGAATCCTTGGTCTTTTAATTTATCAAGCATTAAGCTTGTATCTGTTAATGCAGATTGTTTGAATACTTCATCAATGATGCTTCCTAATGCTTTTTTACCTAATGGTTTAACTGGTTTTTGAGCAGCGATATGTGCTTTAATATCAGTTCCCATTGGAACAAAGTATCTATCAGGTGTTCCAGATAAGTTTTCTTTACCTGGTTCATTGATAAATGGGAATTGTCCATCAAAAATATCATTGAAATAAATTTTACCTACTGTAGTAATTAAATAACTATTATTTTGTGCTTCTGTAAATGTTGCATTGTGTAATGAAGATGCTTTAATAGCAACTCTTGTATGAAGATTTACAGTTTTAGCAAAATATGCATGATCAACTTCGTTTCTATCAGCAAAGACAGTACCTTCACCAATTGCTCCAACATCTTCTAAAGTTAAGTAGTAGTTACCTAATACCATGTCTTGTGATGGAGTAACGATAGGTTTACCATCTTTAGGCCCTAAGATATTAGTTGATCCTAACATTAATTGTCTAGCTTCTTGAATTGCTTCTTCACCTAATGGTACATGGACAGCCATTTGGTCCCCATCGAAATCGGCATTGAATGCTGGAGTTACTAATGGGTGAAGACGAATAGCACGTCCTTCTACTAATTTAGGTTCGAATGCTTGGATACCTAATCTATGAAGAGTAGGAGCACGGTTTAATAATACTGGGTGTTCTTTAATAACATCTTCAACGATTGGCCAAATTTTGTCATCCATTTTATCAATAAGTCTTTCAGCAGCTTTAATATTAGTTGCAATTTCTTTATCAACTAAACCATGGATAACAAATGGTTTAAATAAGCTTAAAGCCATTTCACGTGGGATACCACATTGATACATTTTTAAGTCTGGTCCTACTGCGATAACTGAACGTCCTGAGTAGTCAACACGTTTACCTAATAAGTTTTGACGGAAACGTCCTTGTTTACCTTTTAATGTATGGCTTAATGATTTTAATGCACGTCCACCAGCACCAGTGATTGGTTTAGAACGACGACCATTATCAATTAAAGCATCAACAGCTTCTTGTAACATACGTTTTTCATTTTGTACGATAATAGAAGGTGTTCCAAGTTCTAATAATTTTTTCAAACGATTATTACGAGTAATAACACGTCTATATAAATCATTTAAATCACTTGTTGCAAAACGTCCACCATCTAATTGTAACATTGGTCTTAAATCAGGTGGTATTACTGGTAAAGCTTCAAGAATCATCCATTCTGGTTGATTATCAGAAGATCTAAATGCTTCGATTGCTTCTAATCTCTTTAATAATTTAGTACGTTTTTGTCCTTGAGCTTCTTTTAATTCTTTAGATACAAGTTCAAATTCTGCATCTAAATCAACTTGTTTTAATAAAGTTTGAATTGCTTCAGCCCCAATTTGAGCTTCAAATGTATGACCAAATTGTTCATAACATTTACGATAATCTCTTTCAGATAATACTTGTTTGTATTCTAAAGGTGTAGTTCCTTTATCAATAACAACATAAGAAACAAAGTAAATAATTTCTTCTAATTGTTTTGGTGACATATCTAAGATTAATCCCATTCTTGATGGAATACCTTTTAAATACCAAATATGTGCTACTGGTGTAGCTAATTCAATATGTCCCATACGTTCACGACGTACTGCAGATTTAGTAACTTCTACACCACAACGATCACATACAACACCTTTGTATCTAATTTTCTTATATTTTCCACAACTACATTCCCAATCCTTAGATGGTCCAAAGATTCTTTCACAGAATAGACCATCTTTTTCAGGTTTTTGAGAACGATAGTTAATCGTTTCAGGTTTTTTTACTTCACCATAAGACCATTCACGAATTTTTTCAGGAGATGCTAATCCAATTTGGATTGATGAAAATTTATTAGTATTTGCCATTTTCTATTCCCTCCTTATAATGATTCACTTTCTACAGTTTCAACTAATTCTTCAGATTCCATAGCATCAGAAACAACTTCTTTTTCTTCGTTCACATCTTCTTTTTCAATTGATCTTGGGAAACGTCTTTCTTCATCTTCGATATTTCTTTCATCAATTTCTTGATCATTTTCATCTAATAAACGAATATCTAATGCTAATGCTTGTAATTCTTTCTTTAATACTCTAAATGATTCAGGTAATCCTGGTTCTGGCATTGGTTGTCCTTTAACAATTGCTTCATATGTTTTAACACGACCAACAACATCATCAGATTTAACAGTTAAGATTTCACGAAGTGTATAAGCAGCACCATATGCTTCAAGTGCCCAAACTTCCATTTCCCCAAATCTTTGTCCACCGTTTTGAGCTTTACCTCCAAGTGGTTGTTGAGTAACTAATGAGTAAGGTCCTACTGAACGAGCATGTAATTTATCATCAACCATGTGTGATAATTTAACGAAGTACATAATACCTACTGAAACAGGTGAGTCAAAATATTCACCAGTTTGACCAGAAATTACTGGTTGTTTACCATCTTCGTTCATTCCAGCTTCTTTCATTAATGCTTCTAAGTCTTCACGATGTAGACCATCGAACGCTGGTGTAGCAATATATAAACCTAATTGTCTAGCAGCATAACCTAAATGTAATTCTAATACTTGTCCAATATTCATACGAGATGGAACCCCTAATGGATTTAACATGATATCTAATGGTGTACCATCTTCTAAGTGTGGCATATCTTCGATTGGTAAGATTTTTGAAATAACCCCTTTGTTACCATGACGTCCAGCCATTTTATCTCCTTCTGAGATTTTACGTTTTTGAACGATATAAACTTTAACAACACGGTTAACACCTGGTTGTAATTCATCACCATTTTTACGATCAAAGATTTTGATATCATGAACGATACCTGCCCCTCCATGAGGAACTCTTAATGAATTATCTTTAACTTCTCTTGATTTTTCACCAAAGATTGCAAGTAATAATTTTTCTTCTGCTGATAATTCAGCTTGACCTTTTGGAGTAACTTTACCTACTAAGATATCTCCTTCTTTAACTTCAGCACCAATCATGATGATACCATCACTATTTAAATTTTTACGTGCTTCATCTCCAACGTTAGGGATATCTCTTGTAATTTCTTCAGGTCCTAATTTTGTATCACGACATTCAATTGAATATTCATCAATATGAATAGATGTATAAACATCTTCTTTTACTAATCTTTCAGACATAATAACGGCATCTTCGTAGTTATAACCATTCCATGTCATGAAACCAACTAATACGTTTTGTCCTAATGCTAATTCACCTTGTTCCATTGCTGGACCATCAGCTAATACTTGTCCTACAACAACTTCTTCACCAACTTTAACGATTGGTTTATGGTTAATACATGTACCAGCATTTGAAATAGCAAATTTAGTTAAACGATATTTATGCACAACTGCTTCATCATCTACGATTTCAATACGTTTTGCATCAACATAGCTAACAGTACCGTTATGTTTACTTACTAAAGCCGCACCAGAATCTCTTGCAGCTTGATATTCCATACCAGTTCCAACAAATGGTGTATGTGGATTTAATAAAGGTACAGCTTGACGTTGCATGTTAGCACCCATTAAGGCACGAGTTGCATCATCGTTTTCCAAGAATGGAATACATGAAGTGGCAACAGATACGATTTGTTTTGGAGAAATATCGATAAAATCAACATCTTCTCTTTTAGCCATAATGTTTTCACCTAAATGACGTGCAATAACTTGTTCATCTAAGATTTCACCTTCATCAGATGTTTGAACATTTGCTTGTGCAATAATGTAATTTTTTTCTTCATCAGCAGTTAAATAACGTACATCATCTTCATCGATAACACAGTTATTAACTTTACGATATGGAGTTTCAATAAAACCATATTCATTAATTTTAGCATAAGATGCTAAAGTTGAAATTAACCCGATGTTTGGACCTTCAGGAGTTTCGATTGGACAAATTCTTCCATAATGGGAAGCATGTACGTCACGGACTTCATATCCTGCACGGTCTCTTGATAAACCACCTGGCCCTAATGCAGATAAACGACGTTTATTTGTTAATTCGGCTAATGGGTTAATTTGATCCATGAATTGTGATAATTGTGATGACGCAAAGAATTCTTTCATTGCGGCAGTTAATGGACGAATATTTGTTAAAGATTGAGGTGTTACTGAATCAACTTCAGATAATGACATTCTTTCTTTAACAACTCTTTCCATTCTTGATAATCCAATTCTAAATTGGTTTTGAATTAATTCACCTACAGAACGTACACGTCTATTTCCTAAATGATCGATATCATCTAATAAACCAATACGAGCCATATGAGATACTCTATCTTCAGGTGCCAAATCATAAGAATTGAAAATATCAACTAAGTTTAACATATATGAATATGCTGCAATCATGTCAGAGATTGTAACATATTTACAATTTAATGATAAATCTGTACCAATTACTTTCATAACTTTAGTACGTGATTCATCAACATAAACATGAACTACTTGTAATACACCATTACTTTCTAATCTAGGATTAGTTTTCATTTCAATAGTGTGTGCACCTGCTTCAAAAACAGGTCTTAATGTATCAATAACTTCGTTTGTAATAACTGTTCCTTTTGTACAAACAACGTTACCATCAACATCTTTAACATCTTCAGCAAGAACACGTCCTGCAATACGATCTAATAAACTTAATTTTTTCTTAAATTTAAAACGACCAGCTTTAGCTAAATCATAACGTTTAGGATCAAAGAATCTAGTATATAAAAGGCTTGTAGCACCTTCTAATGTAGCAGGTTCTCCTGGTCTTAATTTATTATAAATTTCAATTAAAGCTTCTTCTGTGTTTGTTGTATTATCTTTTGCTAAAGTGTTCAAAATAAATTCATGATCACCAAAAACATCAATAATATCTTCATTACTAGAAAGTCCTAAAGCACGTAATAAAACTGTTCCTGGAATTTTTCTATTACGGTCAATACGAACATTTAAAACATCTTTTGCATCATTTTCGAACTCTAACCAAGTCCCTCTTGATGGGATAATACTACCTTCAAAGACAGTTTTACCACTTTTATCGATGGCATCAGCAAAGTATGCCCCTGGTGAACGTACTAATTGAGATACAATAACACGTTCTGCCCCATTAATAATGAAAGTTCCTGAATCAGTCATTAATGGGAAATCACCCATAAATACTTCTTGTTCTTTAATTTCACCAGTTCCTGAATTAATTAAACGTAAAGTAGCACGAATTGGTGCTGCATAGTTTGCATCACGATCTTTACTTTCGTTTACAGAATATTTTGGTTCATCAAAGGCACAATCAACAAATTCTAATGATAAAGTTTCATTAAAGTTTGTAATTGGGTAGATATCATCAAATACTTCTTTAATTCCTACTTCTTTAAACCATTTATAGGAATTTGTTTGAATTTCTACTAAATTTGGTAACTCTAAAGATCCTGAAATCCTAGAGTAATTACGACGAGTAATCTTGCTTTTTGCTGTAGTTGTATGCTTTTCCACGAATTAACTCCACCCTTCTTTATCTCTATTAAACTGTTTTTGAGCGCACAAAAACGCTTGATTTTAAATATTAATAGTCATTATTGTATTTTAGATAAAGGTTTCAAAAAAGTCAATACCTTTTTTTATAAAAAATAAAAAAAGAAATATTATCTTTTTACGCTGTGTAATAAGTAATATCCCTTATCTCTTTTAACAATTTCACAATTCCCAAAAACTTCTTCCATTTTCTTTTTAGCCGAAGGAGCACCTTGTTTCTTTTGTAAAATGACCCATAAACTTCCTTGATCATTTAAATGATCAATTGCTTCAGATAAAATCGTTGTAACAACTTCTTTTCCAGCTCTAACTGGTGGATTAGTCACAATCACATCATAACTTCCTTGAACATTTTCATAAATAAAACTTTTATAAATATTTGCATGAATATTATTGTTTTTTGCATTTAATTTAGCAAGTTCAAGTGCACGCTCATTAACATCAACCATATCCACATTTAATTGTGAATAAACTTTATTAAGGCATATTCCAAAAGTTCCATAGCCACATCCTACATCAAGAAGTGTTTTTTCATCTGTGATTTCAATATTGTCTAATAAAACACGTGAACCATAATCAATCATACTTTTAGAAAAAACACCATTATCACTTGTAAATAAAAGATCATATTTATGATATCTAAAAATAAATTGTGATTGTTCACTTTTTAAATCTGTATTATCTGTAAAATAATGTTTCATTTGTATACCTCTATTTCCTTTGTCTCTATTATACAAATAAATCGGATTTTAACCAACAAAAAAAGAAGAATCGTAAGATCCTTCTTTTAAATCAAAGTTATAATTATTTAACTTCTACTGTAGCTCCAGCAGCTTCTAATTTTTCTTTGATTTCTTTAGCTTCATCAGCAGAAACTTTTTCTTTGATTACTGAAGGTGCTTTGTCAACTAATCCTTTAGCATCAACTAATCCTAAACCAGTGATTTCTCTTACAGCTTTGATTACAGCAACTTTAGTTCCACCAACTTCAGTTAATGTTACGTTAACTTCTGTAGGTTCAGCAGCAGCTCCATCATCAGCAGCAGCAGCAACAGCAACTGGTGCAGCAGCAGTTACATCAAATTTTTCTTCGATTGCTTTTACTAAATCATTTAATTCTAAAATAGTAGCTTCTTCTAAGTAAGCTAAGATATCTTCATGTGTTAATTTTGCCATGTTTATATTCTCCTTTTCATTAATTCTGCTTATTCAGCAGCTTCTTCTACTTGTTCTTCAGCAGGTGCTTCAACTGGTGCTTCTCCACCATTTTCTTCTCTTGCATCTGCTACAGCTTTTACAACTCTAGCGAATTTGCTAACTGGTTCTTTTAACATACCAAGTAACATTGAGTACATTCCTTCACGTCCAGGTAATTTAGCAATTTCATTAACTTCTTCTACTTCTAATACTTTTCCTTCAACAATTCCAGCTTTGATTACTAAAGCTTCATGATCTTTAGCGAATTTAGCTAAAATTCTTGCAGGTGCAACGGCATCACTATGACCGAATGCAATAGCGTTTGGACCTACTAATTTATCATTGATTTCAGCATATCCAGCGCTTTCAGTAGCTCTTTGAACTAATTTGTTTTTGTAAACTTTGAATTCAACATCTTCTTCACGTAATGCTTTACGTAATTCAGTGACTTCTGCTACTGATAATCCACGATATTCTACTACTACAGCAGATTGTGAATCATTAAATTTACCAGCGATTTCTTCAACAACGACTTTTTTCGCATTGATTGCTTCTACTGACATTGCTACACCTCCTATAAATTTTTATATATGCAACAATATACGCGCTATATTTAAAACTCCCATACGTAGATAGGAGTTCAAGTTCTTTATAAACTCAACACCTCGGTAACAAATTAAGGTTTCCCAGTTACTGTCTACGGTATATTGATTGCGACATTTTTTTACAAACTATTTAGTAGTTTGAACTTTGATTGCAGGTCCCATAGTTGATGAAACTGCAATGTTTTTAATATAAGTACCTTTAGCTGATGTTGGTTTTAATCTTACGATTAAATCATAAATTGTGTTGAAGTTTTCAACTAATTTAGCATCATCAAATGATACTCTACCGATTGGTAAATGAACATTACCTTCTTTATCAGTACGGTAAGTTACTTTACCAGCTTTTGTTTCTTGAACTGCTTTAGCAACATCCATAGTTACTGTTCCAGTTTTTGGGTTAGGCATTAAACCTTTAGGTCCTAAGATACGACCTAATTTACCTAATTCAGCCATCATGTTAGGAGTAGCGATCATAACTTCGAAATCTAACCATCCTTTTTTGATGTCTTCTAAAATTTCTTTACCAGCAACGATATCTGCACCAGCATCTTTAGCTTCTTGAGCTTTTTCTCCTTCAGCTACAACTAAAACTTTTTTAGTTTTACCAGTTCCGTGTGGTAATACAACAGCTCCACGTAATTGTTGATCTGCTTGTCTAACATCTAATCCTAAATTGAAAGCAACATCGACACTTGCATCGAATTTTACATTACTTGTTTTTTTAACTAATTCAATAGCTTCTTCAGCTGAATAAAGTTTTCCATTTTCAATTAATGCAGCTGCTTCTGTATATCTTTTACTTTTCTTTGCCATTTAATTTCCTCCTTAGTGGTTATAACGGATTATCCTTCCACGTGATGCTTACGCATCGATTCCTTCAACTTTAACACCCATGTTTTTAGCTGTACCAGCAACGATTTTCATTGCAGCATCTAAATCATAAGCATTTAAGTCAGGCATTTTGTATTCAGCGATTTCTTTTAATTTGTCAGCTGATAATGTTCCTACAGTAGTTGTTCCTGCATTACTAGAACCTTTTTGTACTCCTAAAGCTTTTTTAATCATTTCTGAAGCTGGAGCAGTTTTTAATACAAAGCTGAAATCTTTGTCTTCATATACTGTTAAGACAACTGGTACTGTTTCTCCCATACGATCTTTAGTTTGATCATTGAAAGCAGTACAGAATTTAGGCATTTGGATACCTGCACCTGCTAATGCTGGACCAGGTTTAGCTTGCCCTGCTTTGAATTGAATTTTCATAACTCTAACAACTTTCTTACTCACGCGACATTTCCTCCTTGTAAAAATTTGTCCGTGTTGTGGTCAAATGGGTGTTACCCTTCCACACAACAATGAATGCGCAATTAGCCTATTGCGTCGACAACTAATTTACCATTATCTTTTGATAAATGCAATACTTTTTTTATATTTTTTTGTCTTTTTATCAAATAAATTTTAAAAAAAGAAAAACTCTAGGAATTTTCCTAGAGTTTAAACAACAATTAGTCTAAAGCAGCGATCATTGCTTTGTATGAATCTTCAACTAATGAAGCTCCACCAACTAAAGCACCATCAATATCAGGTTGTTCTAATAATGCTTTTAAACCTTCAGGTTTAACAGATCCACCATATTGAATTCTTACTTGATCAGCAACTTCTTGTCCATATAATTCAGCAACTACTGAACGGATGTATCCACAAACATCTTGAGCGATTTCATTTGTAGCAGTTTTTCCAGTTCCGATAGCCCATACTGGTTCGTAAGCGATAACGCTTCTAGCAGCACATTTAGGACAAACATCTTTGTAAGCAGCAACTACTTGAGTTTTAACAACATCTTTAGTAGTTCCAGCTTCATATTGTTCTAATGTTTCACCAACACATACGATTGGAGTCATATCATTTTTAAGAACTTGAATCATTTTAGCGTTAACTGTTTCATCAGTTTCACCAAAATATTGTCTTCTTTCAGAGTGACCTAAAATAACCCATTCAACTCCGATTTCTTTTAACATTTCAACAGATACTTCACCAGTATAAGCTCCGCTATCTTTGAAGTGTACGTTTTCAGCAGCTACGATTAAGTTTTTAGCTCCTGCTTTTGCAGTTTGTAAAGCTAAGTATGGAGTAGCAATTCCCCAGTCAGCTTTATCAGTTACTTCTGGATCAACAGCTTCTACGAATGCTTTTGTAGCAGCGATTGTTTTATTCATTTTCCAGTTTCCTACGATAATTGGTTTTCTCATGATTACAAATACCTTCCTTATTATTTATCATCAATTGCAGCAATACCTGGAAGAACTTTACCTTCCATATATTCTAATGAAGCTCCACCACCAGTTGAGATGTGAGAAACTTTATCAGCATATCCAAGTTGCATTACTGCAGCAGCGCTATCTCCACCACCGATGATAGTGTTAGCACCTTCTAAACCAGCTAAAGCTTCACATACAGCGATTGTTCCTTTAGCGAATGGTTCCATTTCGAATACACCCATAGGTCCATTCCATACAACTGTTTTAGCACCAGCTAAAGCAGCTTTGATGTTTTCTACAGATTTAGGTCCGATGTCTAATCCCATGTATCCATCAGGTACATCTTCACCACAAACTTTAATATCACCTTCTGCAGCAAATGCAGTATTGATTACAGAATCTACTGGTAAGATTAATTTATCTCCAGCTTTAGCTAAGATATCTTTAGCTACGTCAATTCTATCATCTTCAACTAAAGAGTTACCGATTGAATGACCTTGAGCTTTAGCGAAAGTATAGCACATACCTCCACCAACGATAACTTTGTCAGCAATTTTTAATAAGTTTTCGATAACTAAGATTTTATCAGAAACTTTAGCTCCACCTAAGATAGCAACCATTGGTCTTTCTGGATTACTTACAGCTTTTCCAATGTAGTTGATTTCTTTTTCTACTAAGAAACCAGCTGCTGATGGTAAATGAGCAGGGATTCCAGCTGTAGAAGCATGAGCTCTATGAACTGAACCGAATGCATCTTCAACAAATACATCACCTAATGAAGCCCAGTATTTTCCTAATTCAGGATCATTTTTACTTTCTCCAGCTTCATAACGAGTGTTTTGAACTAAGATAACTTGTCCATTTTCAGCATTTTTAACAGCTTCTTCTAATTCAGCACCACGAGTGCAATCTACGAATTTTACATCTCTACCTAATAATTCAGCTAATCTTGGAGCAACAACAGCTAAATTGTTTTTAGCTTTGTCTTCTTCAGTTTTCACTTTACCTAAGTGAGAGAATAAAACGATAGCTTTTGGAGATTGTTCTAATAAATATTTGATTGTTGGTAATGCAGCAACAATACGATTATCATTAGTGATTTCTCCTGTTTCTTTACTTCTTGGTACGTTGAAGTCAACACGAACTAAAACAGTTTTTCCAGCGACTTCAATATCTCTAATTGTTTTCTTATCCATTTTTATAATTCCTCCATGGCTGAATTATATCATCTATAATCATTGTTTTCAATTAATTTCATATTATATTATGAGGTGAAAAATATGAAAAATACGAATGTAATCCCTATCCAAAAAATCCCATCTATATTAGAGAATGATTATCAATTTATTGATTTAAGAGATCCTTATGAATATAAGAAAGTGCATCTTACAAAATTCACAAATATTCCCTATGAAAAATTTGATCTCAATCAATATTATTTTTCAAAAAAAGAGCCCCTTATTCTCATTTGTTATAGCGGAGCTAAATCAAAAAAACTAGCAGATGATTTATGTCAACAAGGATACGATGCTTACAGTATTGAAGGTGGATTCTATTCTATATTGCATCAAAAGACATAAAAAAAATTAACGAGTGCATACTCGTTAATCTAATGGTTTATTATAAAAACGTCCAATAAAGTTTTCAACTTTAGTTACAGAAACAATAATCTTAGGGTCTGTTTCCTTTAAAGCTTCTAATACATCTCCAACTTCATAACTTGAAACAATTGCTGTTAAATAGCTTACAGGATGATGTAAATAACCTCCATACCCATCTAAAGCAGTAATTCCATGATGGAATTTTTCTAAGTAAGTATCCACCACTTCATCTTTTTTAGAAGTATAGATATGTAACATAACACGTTTATATCGTGTATGGAATGTAGAAATTGTTTTTGTTGAAATAAATTGGAACAAAATAGAATACCCTGCTTTATCAAATCCAAAAATAACTCCAAAAACACATAAAATCATAGCATTAAAGGCAAAAACTTGCATCCAGATTTCTCGTCCATTTTTATTAGCAAAATACAAAGCAATAAAATCTGTACCTCCTGAAGAAGCACCAGCTTTTAAAGCAAGTACAATACTCATCCCCCAAATATATCCACCAAATACAACATTTAAAACTTGTTCATCAAATAATGGATAATTTGGAATAATTTGTAATAAAAATGATGTTAAAAAGACTTGTAATAATGAAAAGAATACAAATCGTTTTGATATTTTCTTGGCACAAATAAGCGCAACAGGTACATTTAAAGCAACTAAAGTAAATGCTGTTGGAATAGATTTTCCAAATAAATCAGCAATCATATCTACAAGTAAGGCAATACCCATAAAACCACCTGATAATAAGTGTGCTGGTCTTACAAATGTTTTAGTTGTAGCAGCCATAATCAATGAAGAACAAAATACACAACCAAAACTAATTAAATCTCTTTTTTTTATCTTTTTCATGATCTTTCTCCCTAAATTCCACTACATTGTACTCTTTTAAGAACAATTTACAACAGTCATTTACCAAAAAATAAAGTTAATTTATTAACAAAGAAAAAGGATTAAATTTACATCTAATCCTCTTATCTATTCTTTCCATTTTTATGATAAATATTTTCAAAAAAATCATACAATTTTAATTCATCTTGTTCAAAGAAATCAATCACTTCATCACTTGCTTGGATATCAATATTCTTATTTCTTAATATTTGATAAACCATGTTAGGATTTTCCTCAACTGATTTTCCCATATCAATGACAAATTCAAATCCATCTTGAAAAATAAAACTAAATTGCATTACATAAAATGTATATAATCCCTGATGTCCTCCACCACCTTTTGTAAAATAAAGTTCTATTTTTACTCTTCTTAAATCCTGCCAACTATATTCCTTATTTTCATTATTTTCTTTTTTAGTTATCAAACTTTTTAAAATAGATTTTCTACTTTGATAGCGATAACTACAAATTGAAATCTTATTATCTGTTAATTCAACATATTCTAATTTAGTTTCACAAATAATAAATATAATCAAAAGAATAATAAATGAAATACACATAGAAAGAATGATGCGTCTCCCTGATGCTTCATAAAAAGATATTTGAAAATGTTGTACTGAATTTTGTGTTTGTTCGTTAACATAAGATATCATATTAGGAAATGCTAAACCTATTAAAATTCCAAAAATAGCAGAAATAAATAAAGATAAAGCAACAATACCTAATAGACTCCTTGGTATCGACTTATAACCAATTACCACTGTTTGATCTTTCTTAAAATAATCAAATACTTTCTTTAAATCTCTTTTCTTGATTTTTTTATCTCCTATTTGATTATCTTCAATTACTTGATCTAATAGAGGTATATTTTTTTCTTTTAAATCTTCACACATATTTTTTATATATTGTAACGATTCTATTTGGGTATTCACTTTTTCAATATGATTTTCTAAGACATCTTGAAATGTGACTTTATTATTTAAAATATCTTTAATATCTTCTATCGGTACATTGATATCTCTTAAAAACATGATTCTTTCTATTTTATGAATATCTTCTTCATTATAATTTCGATAACCATTTTCATCTCGATAAGGTTGTATTAAACCCATCTTTTCATAATATCTCAAAGTATAAGAACTGATTTTTAGTTTTTCTTGTACTTCTTTTATTTGCATAATTTTCACCTACTTTTTTAACTATCTGTTTTTACCATTTTTATGATAGATATTTTCAAAAAAATCATATACACTCAATTTCTTTTGTTCAAAACAATCAAGCATTTCATCATTTGTTACAATTTCTATATTTTTATTTCTTAATATTTGATAAGCTGCTTTAGGATTATTCCATTCCAAAAAGCTTTTAGTCGTTGCATCTTTAAAATGAAATATATATTTCGGTAAATAATAATACATTGTTTTACTTGTTCCAATTCCTATTCCACCATATTTAATCACTAATTTAATTTCTACATATTCTAAATCCTCCCAACTATAATTCTCCATAATAGTTGTTAAATCTCTTTTTAAAATTAAATAGCTTAATTTTAAATGTGATACTTTCTTAGCATCTAAAATAGAAATTTTATTATCTGTAAGTTCTATATAATTTTGACGTGAACACATGTAAGAAATACTTATTGTTGAAAATATTATAACTAAAATTATTAGTATTAAATAAATGAAAATATGGTCTATTATTTCCTTTTCCAAAATATGAAATCTTTGCAAATAATTAATAGTTGCAAATGTTAGCATTGGGGCAGTAATCAATGCATAAATAAATGTTCTAAAATACATATTCAAATCAAATCTTGTTCCAATGATCACTGTTTGATCTTTCTTAAAATAATCAAATACTTTCTTTAAGTCTCTCTTATTAACTTTTTTATCTCCTATTTGATTATCTTCAATTACTTGATCTAATAAGGGAATATTCTTTTCTTTTAAATCTTCACACATATTTTTTATATATTGTAATGATTCTATTTGGGTATTCACTTTTTCAATATGGTTTTCTAAAACATCTTGAAATGTGACTTTATTATTTAAAATATCTTTAATATCTTCTATTGGTACATTGATATCTCTTAAAAACATGATTCTCTCTATTTTGTGAATATCTTCTTCATTATAATTTCGATAACCATTTTCATCTCGATAGGGTTGTATTAAACCCATCTTTTCATAATATCTCAAAGTATAAGAACTGATTTTTAGTTTTTCTTGAACTTCTTTTATTTGCATAATTTTCACCTACCTTCATTATTTCATACATTCAACTAAATAGCCATCATCCTTTAACAATTGAATAATTCCTTTTTTACCATAAAGATGTTTGCATCCCACACCTATAAAATCATGTTTACCATTATTGATACTATTAACTAGCGTATCTTTCATATGAATATTTCTATTATATGCAAGTACATTCCAATACTTTTCATACTTTTCTTTATCTTTATCATTTAATTGTTCTAACTGCTCTAACAACAAATTTTGTTCATCTTCATAATATTGTGTATTACCACTATAGTAAGCATCTAAATCTTTTTTAGCACTACTTATTACCATTTTTTTATTAGCCAAATTATCTAATATAGTCTCTGAGTAATCCCATGATAATTCAGTTATTAGCTTCATTTGAAATTCAGTACCTTCAACTTCTTTAAAATTCTTTTTCTTTTGAGCATAATCATAAATATAATTATCAATTGCATTAAATTTACTTATATTTGCCTTATTCAATACTTCAGGATCACTATTTATAAGTGAGTTTATTACAAATACATTATAGAGCGCATAACCAGGTTTTCCTTTCAAACTTTTGTATTGTTTCATAAGATTTTCATATTTATCTTCGAGACCTAAGTCACGAATTGAATTGTACGTGTTATATTTCGCATACTCTTCAGTTTCTTTTGGTGATGGATTCATATCACATTCCAAATAAATTGAATCACTTTTACCTAATACCTTTTCAGTTACTTTATCTAAACTTTTAATAGGATATCTTCCTGGATGACATGTTCCAAATAAATATGAATATTCTCCTTTTTGATTAGATACTTTGTAAAGAAATATACTTGTATCTATTACTCTTGCATTTTCTTCTTTCTTTTGTGTTGTACATCCACTCACCATCACTAAAACAAGAACCATGATTAATTTCACTAACTTTTTCATCTTATTTCCCTTCTTTCTACTTGAAACATACACTTTAGAGCAGCTAGAAGGTCAAGTATTTCATAAAAAAAGACCAAATATTTCTATTTGATCTTTCATAAATTATTTATTTTTTAAATCAGATTCATCAAATGCTTTAGAAATAGCACCACCTGGAGCAACCATTGGGAAGACTTTATCATCTTTACCAATCATTACTTCAATTAAAACAGGTCCATTTGTATCTAAAGCTTCTTTAATAGCTGGGGCAACTTCTTCTTTAGTAGAAACACGAATTGCTTTACATCCTAATCCTTCAGCAACTTTACAGAAATCAACTTTATCATCTAAAATCGTATTACTATAACGTTTACCATAGAATAATGTTTGCCATTGTCTTACCATTCCTAATACCTTATTGTTGATAACAACTTGAATAATAGGCACATTGTAACGACTTGCTGTAGCAAGTTCATTCATATTCATTCTAAAGCATCCATCACCTGCAATATTAAATACTGGTGAATCAGGATTTCCATATTTAGCACCAATAGCAGCACCTAAACCAAATCCCATTGTTCCTGCACCACCTGATGTAATTAATTGACGAGGACGGCGATAATGATAATATTGTGCAGCCCACATTTGATGTTGTCCTACATCAGTACAAATGATGGCATTACTATCAGTAATATAATCAATTTGTTCAATGACATAAGGTCCTGTAAGAGTAGAATCATCATAGTTAAGTGGATAACGATCTTTTAAATCACGAATTTGTTTTAACCATTGTGGATGATTTTGTCTTTCTAACTTATTATTTAATTCATTTAAAATACATTTAGCATCACCAATAATACCTAAATCAACTTGAATATTTTTATTGATTTCAGCAGCATCTACATCAATGTGAATAATTTTAGCATTAGAAGCAAATGTTTGCGTATTACCAGTAACACGATCAGAGAAACGTGCACCAACTGTAATTAATAAATCACATTGACTTACCCCAAAGTTACTTGCTTTTGTTCCATGCATTCCAAGCATTCCTGTATAACGAGGTCTTGTATTATCAAAAGCCCCTTTACCCATTAATGTTTCACAAACAGGTGCATCAATTTTTTCAGCAAATTCTTTTAATTCTTGACTTGCACCAGATGAAATAACACCACCACCAGCAAAGATAAATGGTTTTTCACTTTCTTTGATCATTTCAATTGCTTGATCTAAATCTTCAACAGTATATGTTTCTGTTTTAGGTTCAATAGCTTTTGGTTGAAGTGGTTCAAATTCCATCTTTTCTGCAGTAACGTTTTTAGTAACGTCTACTAAGACAGGTCCTGGTCTACCTTCTTTAGCAATATAGAATGCTTTACGAATTGTAGGCACTAAATCTTTAATATCTTTAACGATAAAATTATGTTTTGTAATTGGCATTGTCACACCAGTAATATCGATTTCTTGGAAACTGTCACGTCCTAAGATTTCAACACCTACGTTTGCTGTAATAGCAACAAGTGGTGTTGAATCCATATAAGCAGTCGCAATTCCAGTAACAAGGTTTGTTGCTCCTGGTCCTGAAGTTGCCATACAAACACCAACTTTACCAGTTGATCTTGCATAACCATCAGCAGCATGAGAAGCTCCTTGTTCATGAGAAGTCAAAACATGATTGATTTTATCTTGATAACGATAAAGTGCATCATAGACGTTAAGAATAGTTCCTCCCGGATAACCAAACACTGTATCGACACCTTGTTCAATTAAACATTCACATATAATTTCTGAACCAGTTAACATCATTTTGTTTTTCCTCCTTTTATTTTTTTTCTTCTGGTGCTTGTAATACAGCACCTTTATCTGCAGATGTTACTAAAGAAGCATATCTTACTAAGTAACCTTTTTTAATACGAGGTTCTCTTGGTTGCCATTTAGCTTTTCTTGCAGCCATTTCTTCATCACTAACACGTACATTCATTGAATGATTTGTAATATCAATATCAATAATATCTCCTTCTTCAATGAAAGCAATTGGTCCACCTAAAGCAGCTTCAGGAGCCACGTGTCCAATTGAAGCTCCACGAGTAGCTCCAGAGAAACGACCATCAGTAATTAAAGCAACATCTTTATCTAAGCCCATACCAGCGATTTCTGAAGTTGGTGATAACATTTCACGCATACCAGGTCCACCTTTAGGTCCTTCATAGCGAATGACAACAACATCACCTTTAACGATTTTTCCTTCACGGATAGCAACAATAGCGTCATCTTCACAATCAAAGACACGAGCAGGTCCTGTATGTACCATCATTTCTTTAGCAACAGCTGATTGTTTAACAACAGCACCATTTGGACAAATATTTCCTTTTAAAACAGCGATTCCACCATAAGGTGAATATGGATTTTCCACTGGACGAATGATTTCAGGATCTAAGTTAACACAACCTTCAATATTTTCAGCCACTGTTTTTCCAGTAACAGTTAATAAATCAGTTGATAATAAACCTAATTTATTAATTTCATTCATAACTGCATAAATTCCACCAGCTTCATTTAAATCTTCCATAAATGTGTCCCCAGCTGGAGCTAAGTGACATAAGTTAGGTGTTTTCTTAGAAATTTCATTTGCAATTTCAAGATTTAAAGTAACTCCTGCTTCATGAGCAATAGCAGGTAAATGAAGCATTGAGTTTGTTGAACATCCTAGTGCCATATCCATTGTTAAAGCATTGATAAATGCTTTTTCAGTCATAATATCACGAGGACGAATATCTTTTTTAATAAGTTCTACGATTTGCATACCTGCATGTTTAGCAAGTCTAATTCTTTCTGAATAAACTGCTGGAATTGTTCCGTTTCCACGAAGAGCCATTCCTAAAACTTCAGTTAAACAGTTCATTGAGTTTGCTGTATACATACCTGAACATGATCCACAAGTTGGACATGCTTTTTGTTCAAATTCATGAAGTTTATCTTCTGTCATATTTCCAGCATTGAATTGTCCTACAGCTTCAAATAATGAAGATAGACAAGTTCTTTTACCATCCATTTTACGACCAGCTAACATTGGTCCACCAGAAACAAAGATTGTTGGAACATTGACTCTAGCAGCAGCCATTAATAATCCTGGCACGTTTTTATCACAGTTAGGAATCATAACTAAACCATCAAATTGATGAGCTTCAGCCATTGCTTCTGTACTATCAGCAATCAATTCACGTGTAACAAGTGAATATTTCATACCTGTATGGTTCATCGCAATCCCATCACATACAGCGATTGCTGGAATTTCTACTGGTACCCCACCTGCAAGATAGATTCCCTTTTTAACAGCTTCACAAATTTTATCTAAGTTCATATGTCCTGGAACAATTTCATTGAAAGAATTGACAACCCCAATTAATGGTCTTTCTAATTCTTCATCTGTATATCCAGCTGCATTAAATAATGATCGATGAGGAGCTCTTTCAGTTCCTTTTTTTACAAAATCACTTTTCATCCCTATATATCCTCCTATAAATGACTTACAATAAGGTCTCCCATTTCACGAGTCCCTACTAATGTTTTACCTTCAGACATGATATCTGTTGTACGATATCCTTCTTTTAATACTTTTTCAATAGCATCTTCAACATCTTTTGCTTCTTGATCTAAATCAAAAGAATAACGAAGCATCATTGCTGCTGATAAAATTGTTGCAATTGGATTTGCAATATTTTGTCCAGCAATATCTGGTGCACTCCCATGACTTGGTTCATACATACCAAAACTATCTTCTCTTAAAGAAGCACTTGATAACATTCCAATTGAACCAGTAACCATACTTGCTTCATCTGATAAAATATCACCAAACATATTTTCAGTTAAAATAACATCAAATTGTTTTGGATCTCTCACAAGTTGCATCGCACAGTTATCTACTAACATATGTTCTAAAGTAACTTCAGGATATTCTTTAGCAACTTCTTCAACCACTTTACGCCATAAACGAGAAGTATCTAAGACGTTTGCTTTATCTACACTTGTTACTTTTTTATTTCTTTTCATCGCAATATCAAATCCACGTTTAGCAATACGACGAATTTCACTTTCACTATAACTCATTGAATCACGAGCAACCATTTGATCTCCTTCTTTTTCAGTAGAACGTTCACCGAAATAAAGACCACCTGTAAGTTCACGCATGATCATCATATCAAATCCACCTTCAGTTAATTCTTCTTTAAGTGGACAAGCCCCTTTTAATTCATCATATAAATAAGCAGGACGTAAGTTTGCGAATAATCCTAGTTCTTTTCTAATTTTTAATAAACCAGCTTCTGGTCTTAACGAAGGTTCTAATTTATACCAAGGTGAAGTTGTGGTATTTCCACCAATAGCCCCTAATAAAACACTATCACTTTCTTTGGCAATTTTTAAAGCTTCATCACTTAATGGTACACCATAGGCATCAATTGAACATCCACCCATTAAGATTTCTGTATAATTAAATGTATGATTATATTTTTTAGCAACAGCATCTAAAACCTTCATCGCTTCTGTTACGATTTCAGGTCCGATTCCATCACATTTAATAACCGCAATATTCTTTTCCATTTTTTATCCCCTATTTTTTAGAATTTACATAATTTACTAAACCATCAGCATCAATCATCTTTTGTAAGAATTCTGGGAATGGTTGACTTTGATAAGTTTCATTTTTTGTTTTATTTGTAATGACACCAGTTGAAAAATTAACTTCTACTTCATCACCTTTTTCAATTTTGTCAGCTGCTTCTTCACATTCCATAATTGGGAATCCAATATTAATAGAATTACGATAGAAAATACGTGCAAAACTTTTAGCGATTACACATTTAACACCTGCAGTTTTTAAGCAAAGAGGCGCATGTTCTCTTGAAGAACCACAACCAAAGTTTTGACCTGCAACAATGATGTCTCCTTTTTCTACAGTTGAAGCAAAAGTCGCATCAATATCTGCCATTGCATGACTTGCAAGTTCTTTTGCATCAAATGAATTTAAATAACGTGCAGGAATAATTACATCTGTATCTACATTATCTTTATATTTATAAATTTTCATTATTCTTTACCTACCTTTTCAGGATTTGCGATATATCCAGCAATCGCACTTGCTGCAGCTACTTGCGGAGAAGCTAAATAAATAAGTGCTTCTGTATCTCCCATACGTCCTACGAAGTTACGGTTTGTTGTTGAAACACATTTTTCACCTTTAGCCATAACACCCATATGACCACCCATACATGGTCCACAACTTGGTGTATTAAAAGCACATCCAGCTTCTACAAAGATTTCAGCTAAACCTTTTTGAATACATTGTAAGAAGATTTTTTGTGTTGCTGGTACAACCATTACACGTACATTATCTGCTACTTTTTTACCTTTTAAAATAGCAGCTGCTTTTTCTAAATCAGATAAACGTCCATTTGTACAAGATCCAATAACCACTTGATCAATATAGATTTTATCCATTTCTTCAATTTCATCAATTGTATGACCATTTCCTGGTAAATGAGGAAATGCTACAGTTGGTCTTACTTCACTTAAATTGATTTCAATCACTTGTTCATAAACAGCATCTTCATCTGCTTCAAAGATTTCATATGGTTTTTTAGAATGTTTTTCAATATAAGCAATTGCTTGATCATCAACAGGGAAAATACCATTTTTAGCTCCTGCTTCAATTGCCATATTACAAATTGTAAAACGATCATCCATTGTTAAATATTGAATACCGTCTCCAACAAATTCCATTGATTTATATAAAGCACCATCAACACCAATTTTATCAATAATATGTAAAATAACATCTTTCCCACTAACATATTCACTTGGTTTACCAGTAATTACAAATTTGATAGCACTTGGTACTTTAAACCATAACTCACCAGTAGCCATTCCAGTTGCAATATCAGTTGTTCCTACACCTGTAGAAAAAGCGCCTAATGCTCCATAAGTACATGTATGACTGTCTGCCCCAATAATACATTCACCAGCCACAACAATTCCTTTTTCTGGTAAGATTGCATGTTCCACACCACATTTACCTTGTTCCATACGATGTGTTAAACATTGTTTGTTTGTAAAATCTAAGATTGCTTTTGAGTTTTCTGCAGATTTAATATCTTTATTTGGTGTAAAGTGATCTGGCACTAAAACCACTTTATCTTTATCAAAGACTTTATCTGCCATTTTATCAAAAATTGGTAATGCCATAGGCCCTGTAATATCATTTGCCATTACAACATCCAATTTTGCTTCAATTAATTGTCCCGCTTCAACATGATCTAATCCCGCATGTTTTGCTAAGATCTTTTGTGTCATTGTCATTGCCATTTTTTAAATTCCCCCTTCATTTTTAACCTTAGTAGGTTGTCATTAGAAAGTCACGACTTTCCAATGACAACACACTAAAGTGTGTTGATTAGTTATTGATTAATTTATCTTCATCAGACCAAGAATATAATTTTCTGATTTCTTTTCCAACTTTTTCTGATTCATGTTCTGTAGCTAATTTTCTCATTGCTTTGAAATGTGCTTGTCCTCCAGCTGCTGACATGTCTAATAAGAAGTCTTTTGCGAATGTTCCATCTTGGATATCTTTTAAGATTTGTTTCATTGCTTTCTTTGTATCTTCTGTGATGATCTTTGGTCCTGTAATATAATCTCCATATTCTGCTGTATTTGAAATTGAATATCTCATTCCTTCAAATCCTGATTGATAGATTAAGTCTACGATTAATTTCATTTCATGGATACATTCAAAGTATGCATTTCTTGGATCATATCCTGCTTCTACTAATGTTTCAAATCCTGCTTGCATTAGGGCACATACTCCACCACATAAAACTGCTTGTTCTCCAAATAAGTCTGTTTCTGTTTCTGTTCTGAATGTTGTTTCTAGTACACCTGCTCTTGCTCCTCCAATTGCTAATGAGTATGCTAAGGCGATGTCTTGTGCTTTTCCTGTGTAGTCTTGTTCTACAGCTACTAGACATGGTGTTCCTTTTCCTGCTTGATATTCACTTCTTACTGTATGTCCTGGTGCTTTTGGTGCAATCATTGTTACATCAACATTTTTTGGTGGTACGATTTGATTGAAATGAATATTGAATCCATGAGCAAACATAAGCATGTTTCCTTCTTCTAGGTTTGGTTCAATTGATTCTTTATATAATTTTGCTTGTAATTCGTCATTGATTAAGATCATGATGATATCTGCTCTTTTTGCAGCTTCTGCTGAAGTATATACTTCAAATCCTTGTTCTTCAGCTTTTTTCCATGATTTTGATCCTTCGTATAATCCTACGATGACTTTTACTCCTGATTCTTTTAAGTTTAATGCATGTGCATGTCCTTGTGATCCGTATCCAATGATGGCTACTGTTTTCCCATCTAATAATGATAAGTCACAATCTGATTCATAAAAAATTTTTGCCATTTTAAATATCCCCCTTAATCTTCTTGGCTTCCTCGATGCATTCCAACAAGTCCAGTGCGTGCAATTTCTGTCACGTGGAACCCATTTAACATCGTTAATAACTGATTGACTTTTCTTGTATTTCCAGTAACTTCAATAATCAATGAAGTTGGTGAAACATCGATAATATGTGCTCTAAAAATATCAACAATTGAATTAATATTTGTTCTTTGATCAGCATTTGCATCTACTTTAATTAATACAAGTTCACGATAAACCGAATCATCTTGTTCAAGTTTTTCAATTTCAACGACTTCTACAAGTTTCCCTAATTGTTTTTCAATTTGCGTTAAAATTTGTTCATCACCAGTAGATACAACTGTCATACGTGACATTCCTTTAATATTTGTTTGTCCTACTGAAATACTTTCAATGTTATATCCTCGTCTACTAAATAAACCAGCAACACGGTTTAAAACCCCTGGATTATTTTCAACAAGTAATGACAAAACAAGTCTATCCATGTTTTAATCCTCCCTATTTTTTTAATTGTTTATGAATTCTGTTCATAGCTGAAATAATAGCTTTAATTGTTGCTGTTGTAATATTTGGATGTACCCCTACTCCATATTCTTGAACAGCACTTCCTTTAACTCTTAAATAAACATAAGCAGCAGCTTTAGAACTTGATCCTGATGATAATGAATGTTCACTATAATCTAAGAAATGTGTATAAACAAAGCCATTTTCGTTAAATGCATCTTTAACAGCATCAATTGGTCCATTACCATAACCAACAATTGTTCTTACTTCACCATGATCTTTTAATGTAATTTCTGCTTTTCTTTCAAATTCAGAATCATCTTCAGAAATATCAATTAATTTTTGTTTAATAAATTCATATGGTTCTTTAATATCTACATATTGTTCAATAAATGTATCATAAACTCTTTCTGGAGAAACTTCCCCTTCTTCTTCAGAAATATCTTGAATCACTTTTGCAAAATTTACTTGTAATCCTTTTGGTAAATGATAACCATACATGCTTTCCATAACATAAGCAACCCCACCTTTACCAGATTGTGAATTAATACGAACAATTGGTTCATATTGTCTACCTAAATCACTTGGATCAATTGGTAAATATGGAACTTCCCACATTTTTGAATTTCTTTCTCTTAAAGCATGCATTCCTTTATTGATTGCATCTTGATGACTTCCAGAGAATGCTGTAAAGACAAGTTGTCCAACATATGGATGTCTTGGTGGAATATCCATTTTTGTACATTTTTCATAAACATGTTTAATATCATTAATACTTCCTAATTCTAATTGAGGGTCTACACCATGTGTAAACATATTTAAAGCAACAGTCACAACATCAACATTTCCTGTTCTTTCACCATTACCAAATAATGTTCCTTCAACACGATCAGCACCCGCTAATAAAGCAAGTTCAGTTGAAGCAATTCCACAACCTCTATCATTATGAGGATGAACAGAAACAATGACTCTTTCACGGTCTTTGAAGTTACGACACATCCATTCGATTTGATCAGCATAAACATTTGGTGTATCCATTTCTACTGTTGAAGGTAAATTGATAATTACTTTATTATCTTTACTTGCTCCCCATACATCCATAACAGCTTCACATACTTCCATTGCATAATCAACTTCAGTTCCTGTAAAACTTTCTGGTGAATATTCAAGAATCACTTTTCCTTCAAATTCTTTTGATAAGTCTTTTACTAATTGAACACCATCAATTGCAATTTGTTTAATTTCATCTTTATCTTTGTTAAAGACAACGTCTCTTTGTAAAATAGAAGTTGAATTGTAAACATGGACGATAGCTTTATCTAATCCTTTTAATGATTCAAATGTTTTTCTAATTAAATGTTCTCTTGCTTGAGTTAATACTTGAACAGTCACATCATCAGGAATTAAATTTTCTTCAATTAATAATCTTAAGAAATCATACTCAATTTGACTTGAAGAAGGAAAACCTACTTCAATTTCTTTAAATCCTAAGTCTACTAAAAGTTGGAACATTTCCACTTTTTCCTCTATTTTCATTGGTGTGATCAAAGCTTGATTTCCATCTCTTAAATCAACTGAACACCAAATTGGTGCTTTTTCAATTGTTTTATCAGGCCAAGTACGGTCTTTTAATTTAATTGTTTCAAATCTCTTGTACTTTTCGTAATTCATTTCCATTTCCTCCTTAATACTATAAAAAAAACTCCCGTCTCAAAATAGCCAATCCGGCCATTTTGAGGACGAGAGCTATATTACTTCGTGGTTCCACCTCAATTTGTGAATAAATCACTTTATCCACCTCGCTAAGTACGCTACATAATAGTTCATACTCTTGCAAAATAACGGTTGCACACCGTAGCCACCTACTTAAGTTCAGCGCTCCACTCAAGGATGAGTTCAGTATTACTCAAACAATTCTTTCCACCAACCAGAATCTCTCTACGCCTTGAAATAGTACTTACTAGTTCCTATCGAAGTATTTATTTTATGGTTACTTGTAATGTTAGACTTTTTTTTTACTAAAGTCAATGTCTTTAACGTAATTTTATAAATCGATATTTTTTTATCACAATGATGTTATTTTATCTATTTAAAAAGAAAAAAATCTAAACTGATTTTCTTCTTCTAAAATTTTAAATATTTTTATACTTCTTAATTCCTACAAAAGCGCCTGCAGATAAAATAAATAACATTGACATTTACTCCAAATGAAATATTTTGTATATGTACAAGTTATGCATTCACTAATGATGTTAATTTTTTTATAATATATCGTATACGTAAAAAGAGACCAATTTGCATTTAGTAATTGCTCTCTTTTATGAATTTTATTAAAAATTATTCTTCCATCATCCATGCACCACAAACTGGACATCTTTTGTTTCCTGAGCCATCATATTCTGTCACATAATCACAATTCGGACATCTCCAAATATTATATCTTGTATAAATTACAATTTTTTTCATATTGCTTCTCCTTTTTAATCTCGATACATAGTCCCACCACATTCAGGACATTTATAAGTATTTCCAATTACTTTCACATATGTTTCATATCCACAATTTGGATTTGAACATGTAAAATGATCTGATAGGTAACTTCTTACTCTATTAAAAAATTTTTTCATATTTTTTCTCCTCTTTCTTTATTATTTCATTAAATCGTGACATTTGGGACATAGATATGTATCTTCTATATCTTTCGTATAATCACTATAACCACAATTTTAACAAGTTGTTTAACCAATGCATAAACAAATACTTCTAAGAAAGAAATAAATCCTTGATGACATTAATTACTGCATAGTAATAAAAATTTTCCCTTTCCATTGCTGATGAATCAACTTTTGTCATAAGCCCCGCAATTTTACTTACTGTTCCACCTCTCATTCTTCTATTTTTCTTGTTAATTTGAGCTTGACTTGCACCTGTTCCTAATCTATAAATTGATAATTTCGTAATATTTCCCATTGTTTTGACTGTAAAGACAAAACCAGCACACCCCTCAATCTCTGTTGTCATTAATACAAGACAATCCTCATATTTTTTACTAAATATACCACCAGATTGTAGTTGCTCTCTTCTTAAACTATATCCTACTCCTATCTTAGGAAATCCTTCATTGGAATTAAAGCAATATTCTAATTCGTCAAGACCAAATTTTTGATTAAATTGAATATTTTGTACCAATCCATAATCCTCCCAATTAGATAAAAAATCTTTTGTTAACATCATTTTATTTCTCCTCCTTTCTTGTCTTTACTATAGCCTTTTCTACACAAAATGTATTTGCCTATACTTTGACCACTTTTTGACAAAATAAAAAAATCCACAATATTATGTGGACTTAATAAACCGATAAAAAAGAGCTTCCCTCAGGAAAAAAATCCTATTGTACGAATGTACAATAGGAACATAATCTATTTATCAAAAGCAAGTTTAATGACTCTATCTAATAATTCACTATAAGAAATACCAAAATCATTCATTAATTGTGGATACATAGAAATCTTTGTAAATCCAGGTAAAGTATTGATTTCATTTAAATAGATTTGATTTGTTTTCTTATCTAAGAAGAAATCAACTCTTGATAGACCATGTCCATCAACTGCTTTAAATACTCTTAAAGCATATTCACGAATCTTATCTTGAATTTCTTGATCAACTAAAGCAGGAATACATGTTTTACTTTCTTCATCTTCATATTTAGATTCAAAAGTATAGAATTCACCATGAGGCATGATTTGTCCAACACGTGATACAACTGGATCATCATTTCCTAAAACAGCTGTTTCAAGTTCAATACAATCTACACACTCTTCTACAACAATATGGCGATCATATTTTGAAGCTTCAATAAGTTTAGTCATTAAATCTTCTTTATGATCACAACGATAACATCCAACGCTTGAACCTGAACGACTTGCTTTAATAAAACATGGGAACCCTAATTCTTCTTCCACTGTTTTTTCAATATCTTCAATTTCATCAAATTGTTTATTGACAACAACAAGTTTTCCATCATATCTTTTTTTAACATATAAAGATTTTACTTGGGGAATTCCTGCAGTTTCTAAAATCTTCTTTGTATAGATTTTATCCATAGATACTGCTGAAGCTAAAACACGACATCCAACATAAGGAACACCTGCTAATTCAAATAAACCTTGGATTGTTCCATCTTCACCAAAAGCTCCATGTAAAATTGGTAAAACAACATCTTGTTGTTTTAATAAACCAAAAACATCTTGAAGAGCTTGAGAATTTTCTAACCAAGTATCTTGAGCTAAATCAGCTTGATCTTGATCTAATAAATACCAAGATCCATCTTGATCAATTCCTACTAATGTCACATCATAATGTTCTTTATTTAAATTATTCATTACTGATGTACAAGACATACGAGAAACAATATGTTCACTCGATTTTCCACCACAAACAACCATCAATTTTTGTTTCATAATAATCTCCTTAACGATATAATTCTAACCAATCATCTACTAAAGTAGTATCTTCATAATATCTTAAAACATGATATACATACTTACTATCTCCATAGACTGATACGTTATAATCCTTTTTACATTTTTCAGAAAAATCTATAGCATTTTGATAAGTATATTGCTTGTCTGTTTGTTCAATGTAATTTATATATCCAATACCATAATTATAAGATTGTAAGGCTAAAAAGATACCTTTTTCATCTTTTAAAGATGTTACTTTTGCTTTTTCTAAACATTTAGCAAAATATTGAATACCTACTTGAATAGAATATTCGGGGTTATTGATAGCATTTGGTTTCTTTTCAAATTGTGTATTAAATTCACATTCTGATGATTGCATTGGGTCATTTCCTTGTCCCCCTGATTCTTGCATCATCATAGCCTGTAATAATCCTAAATATTCTTCTATATTATTTTCCCTTGCATATTTTAGCATTAAATCTTCATAATTCAATACCTGAGTTGATACCAATTTATTCTCTTGATTAAATTGATTTTTAATAAGTTGATAAAATGAAAAAGCAAGTAAAAATAATAAAGCTGTTAAAATAAGTTGAAAAGGTTTTTTTAGTTTTAATTTTTTCTTTTTTTTCATAATTTATATCTTTTCTACAATTTCTTTTAAATTCATAGAGTGACTTCCTTTTACTAAAATCACATCCCCATCTTTTAAAAGATCTTCTAATTGTTTTATAGCTTCTTGATTAGTTGCAAAATAATAAACATTTTCCATATTTTCTTTAGCTTTTTGAGACATATATTTTGCTTCTTTACCAATACAAATCAAAACATCTATTTTTTTAGCAGCTATATAATTACCAACTTCTTCATGAAGTTGTTGACTATAACTTCCAAGTTCCAACATATCTGCTAAAATAGCTACTTTACGTTTTTTATAATTTGCTAGTACATCAATACTAGACTTCATTGAATCTACACTGGCATTATAAGTTCCATCAATAATTGTTTTATGATTTTTTTCAACAATATCCATTCTGTTTTTAGTTAATTCAAATTCTTGGATTCCCTTTTTAATATCTTCTAAAGAAATATCTAATTCTAAACCTACAGCAATCGCAATTAAAGCATTAGAAACATTGTGTTCTCCTTGAACAGGAACAATGATTTCTTCACTTTGTCCATGATAATGAACGATAAAAGTACTTTTATCCTCAAATAATTCAATATCACTTGCTTGAATTGAAGCAGTCTTATTTTTTCCTACTCTAACAACATTTAAACGAGGTAAATCAACTGTGTGTAACATATCATTATCATCATTAATAATCAAAGTAGTTTGATCTTTCATACCATCTGTAATTTCTAATTTAGCTTTTAGAATATTTTCACGGCTTCCAAGTTCACCAATATGTGCTGTTCCAACATTCGTAATACATGCTACATCAGGATGAGCAATCATTGATAATCTTGACATTTCATTTAAATGATTCATTCCCATTTCTAAAACCATGACTTCTTCACCATGATATCTTAAGATTGTAAGAGGTAACCCAATTTCGTTGTTGTAGTTTCCATCTGTTTTTAATGTTTTATATTTTTGTTTAACAACACTATAAACCATATCTCTGGTACTTGTTTTCCCCACACTTCCTGTAACTCCAATAACTTTTACAGGACGATGGTTTCTTAAATAAATGGCCATATCTTTTAAAGCTTGATAGGTATCTTTTACTTTAATCACAATTTTATCTGGGTAACTAACATCTTTAGCTGTAATAATTGCTGTTGCTCCTGTTTGAAAAGCACTTTCAATAAAATCATGCCCATCAAATCTTTCACCTTTTAAAGGAATATACATTCCTCCATTTTCCATTTGTCGACTATCTTGACTAAAAAAGCAAATATCATCTTCTTTATTTCCTGATAATAAAGTTCCATGTGTTGCTTCTAATATTTCATATACTTTCATTTTATTCTCCTATACATCTTGTAAATTTTCAAAGTCTTGTGTTGCTTCTTCACTTAATGATTTATATTGTCCTTGAATATTAAAAACAATATATTTAAGTCCACCATCTTGACTATATCCTTGTGTAAATATATCAGATCCTAAAACTTGTAAATCTGATACAACAATATTTTTAAATAAAACCTGATCATCTTTTCCTTTTAAGTTCATCATTTTAAGTTGTGTTTTTGAAGCATAGACAATATTATTATTGACTAAGGCAATTGCACGATTTTCTACTTTTTTTAATGTTTTCGCTTTTAATGTTTTTTTATTTATTTTTATAATTTGAGATTGATTTGTTAAATAAATATTATTTTTATCAAGTGTAAAAGTACATTGTTTTTCATAAAGCGTTTCAACATTTTCACCATTAATTGTCATTCTTTTTAAAGCATATTGTTCATCATTTTTTGCTAAATAATAAATATAATCACCATCTATTGTAAGATCATAAGAAGTTTCATCATTTAATTTTTTATTTGTTTGATCTTCTAATGAATAACGATAAAGACTTTCATGATCTTGATCTAATTGATAATAAATCACATGATCTTTAATAATAGGATAGTACACATTTTCAAGAATTTGTGTTGTAGTTTTATGATTTAAATCATAAGCTTGATAATTATAGTTTGTATCACAATAATAAAGAATATCATCTTCAATACTTAAATATCCAACACAATCTTCTATTAATACTTCACTAGTATCTAATTGATCTAAATCACTTACTAAAAGTTGATTATTTACAACATAATAGAGATGTTTACTATCTTTAAGATATTGTCCACCTGCTTGATTATTAGCTGATACATTATAAGTACTTACTTTTCCTTTTAGGGTATAGTTGGTTTGTTGATTTGAAGCTGATTGTAATGGATGATTGACTATATAATTTCCTAGAAAAACAGCTGCTAAACATAAAACACCTGAAATAAACCAAAGTATTGGCTTTTTCCAATATCCTTTATAAGGATCCTCTTCTTCAATAATTTCTTCTGGTGTTTGTTTCATACCACAAGCAGGACAAATCTCTTCATTCTCAGCTAATGGTATATGACAACGAACACAAACCTTCTTTATAGGTTTTAACTGTTTTCCACATTGAGGACAAAACAGCATATCATCTTCGACATATGTTCCACATTGACTACAATACATTTTTATCACTCCTAGTGACCTTATTCTACCACAGTCACAAAACAAAAAGAATGACTAAATTGTCATTCTTGTAAAGGAGCATACATTCCATCATATGTACTTATAAAATAATGTGGGTTATCATTATCATCGTAAGTAATGAAAACTACTTTATCTCCCACAATAAAGAAATCACTGGCATCATCATAAATATGATAGACATCATCATTTATATGTGCTTCTAATAAACCATCATAATCTATCATATAATTGATTTCTTGTTGATTGACTTGATCATTTGCAATCCCAAAACAATGTATATTATCCATTGATTGCAATTTATTTTTAGTATTATTTTGTAAATTAATACGATAAATACCATCATAATCTTGATAATAAAGAAGTCCATTAGAAAAATAACAATTTTCATATTGATCTAGTTTTTTCTTAATTACATTTCCATGATAATCAGTTAAATATGTATCATAGTCGTCATCATAATATAAAATACATTGATTAACATTATCTATATAGAAATACATTACATTTTTTAAAAGCTTTTTATTTGTTACAGTATTCATATTTTGATCAACTACCAAACAATAGAGCTTATCTTCTTTCGTATAAAAAATATTTTGTCCATCCACATAACAACGATCAACACCCTTTAATAAAACCTTCTTTTCTCCATATATATTTAAATAAATAAATTCATCATATTTTCTATAAAAACAACCTCTTTCATCTACATAAAGGTCACCACAGTTTTCATCTTCTAAGACTTCTTTTCTTTCAAAAGATGCACTATATTTAACTAATTCATTTTCTAAAGAAACATATAGCTCATTTCGATAAACAAAAGCACCATTTTCTTCATTTATAAAATTATAATTATAATCACTGCGTGAAGTGTCTTGTTGAAGCTGTATACTTGATAATTCACTATTTCCATGATCATCAAAAGAAATGATATCACCCTTTTCACTACCATCACCACTTATAGCATCTATAATAATTTCAACAATTGGAATAAAAATAAAACATACAGACATAATGACACCTATCATTGACTTAATAAAAGATTTATTTTTTTCTGTATTTAAATTATTCTTTTGAATTGGTATATACTGCTTCACTTTCTTTAAAGAATCTTTATAATCATAAGCATTCTTTTTATAATCATAACTTTCAGAAACCGTATGATAATTATGACTTGCTTCACTATGTACACTAGTATCAGGGGTTATCTTTTTAATGGTCTCCGTATTACGATAAATTGTAGGGCTACCACAATTGGAACAATATTCTTGATAAGGATAAATGAGTTTTGAACATACAGGACATGTTATTTTTCCCACTTGTTTATGTCCACATAAATGACATTCTAAACTATTTCCTATTTCTGCTCCACAATTTCTACATTTCATATTCCCACTCCTTTGTTCAATCATAACATAAAAAAGACCACTTGGGTCTTTTAGGATAATTTTTTATATAAGTGATTACCAATCGTTTGAATAATTTGAACAAAGATAATAAGAATGATACTTGTAATAATAAGATAAGGAATCTTGTAAGCTTGATAACCATATCTAATAGCGATATCTCCAAGTCCTCCTGCTCCTAAAGCACCACCCATTGCACTATATCCAATAATGCTAATCATTGTAAGTGTTATTCCTGATAAAATAGCTGGAATAGCTTCTTTTAAATAAACATGAAATATAATTTGAAAATCACTTGCGCCAAATGATTTAGCTGCTTCAATTAAACCAACATCTACACTTCTTAAGGCACTTTCAATGACTCTAGCAACAAAAGGAATTGCTGAAATTGTAAGAGGAACTAAAGCTGCTGTTGTCCCAATTGCTTTACCAGCAATTAATCTTGTAAGTGGAATCACAATAACCATTAAAATAACAAAAGGAAAGCTTCTAAAGATATTCACTAAAACATCTAAAATTGTATAAATGACTTTATTGGGTTTTAAACCATCTGGTGCGGTAAGTGTTAAAATGATTGCTGGAATAAAACCTAAAATAACTGCAAATAAAGTTGATCCAATGACCATATATAATGTTTCATAAGTTGCTTTTAAAATAACATCACTCATACAATTTCCTCCCATGTAATACCTTCTTGATTTAAATAATTTCCTACAGCTAATAAATCCTTTTCTTCAATATTAATAATAAGACTTCCCATCATTGAACCTCTGAAATTTTCTAATTTTCCTTGGCATATATCAAAATTAATATCTAATGTTCTAGCAAGCTGTGTAATCGTATGTGATTTTGAATTATTGTTTGTAAAGAATAATTTAATGTTTTTACCAGTTTGTGGCAATATTTCTATATCATCACCTACAAATTTTTGTATTTCTTCATTTGGAGCAACAAAAAGTTCCTCTGGTTTACCAACAGAAATCACACGTCCATCTTTTAGAAATGCAACTTTATTACAAATTTGTTTAATGACTTCCATTTGGTGTGTGACAACCACAATTGTAATATTCATCTCTTTATTAATTTTTAATAATAGATTTAAAATATCTCTTGTAATTTGTGGATCCAATGCAGATGTAGCTTCATCACATAAAAGAATTTTAGGATTTAAAACAAGTGCTCTCGCTATTGCAACTCTTTGTTTTTGTCCTCCACTTAATTGACGAGGATAAGCATGGCTTTTATCTTCTAAACCAACAAGTTTTAAAAGCTTTTCGATTCTTTGTTTATTGTCTAAACTATGTGGATCTTGTTTCCAAAATTTTAATGGTAAAGCAACATTATCATAAACATTTAATCTATTTAAAAGATTAAAGTTTTGGAAAATCATTCCCATTTCTTTTTGAATAGAACCTAATTGTTTTTTATTTAAAGAAGATACAGCTTGTCCATCAACAATCACATCTCCCTTTTGAAAATTTTCTAAACCATTGAAACAGCGAAGCAGTGTAGATTTACCTGCCCCACTTTGTCCAATAATTCCAAAAATATCTCCCTGTTCAATTTGAAAAGAAACATCTTTTAAAACTTCTAAAGAACCATAGCTTTTATATAAATTTTGTATTTTAATCATAAACCTCATCCTCTCAACCAAAGAAGCATTTTCCTATATGACAATACCCTTGGGGATTTTTTTCTAAATATTTTTGATGATATTCTTCTGCTTTATAGAAGTTATCTAATGGTTGTATTTCAACAACGACTTTTCCTTGATAATTTTTTTGAATTTCATTTGTTTTATTTTGAATAATTTCTAAATCATTTTCATTTGTATAATAAATCCCTGTACGATAAGAAATACCTTCATCTTCACCTTGCTTATTTAAAGAAGTAGGATCAATTATCTTGTAATAATCATCCAATATTTGACTTAAACTTCTTATACTTTCATCATATTCAACTTTGACTGTTTCAACATGCCCTGTTTTTTCTGCTTTAACATCTTCATATTTAGGATTTTCAGTATGTCCATTGGCATAACCTACTGTAGTTTTTACAATTCCTTCAAATTGATCAAAATATTTTTGAACGCCCCAGAAGCATCCTCCAGCTAAATAAATAACACTCATTTTAAATCTCCTTATTTTGTAGGATCTGTAAAGACAGCTTGAACAGAACCTTTATATTTTTTGATATAACTTTTTACTTTTTTAGATTGTAATGCTTTCTTTAATGCTTTTGTTTTAGCTGTATTTTCATTACCTTCTTTAACAACTAAATAATTGATATATGGTTGTGCTTCTTCATCTGTAAAGCTTTCTGTTAATAAGACGTTTGCACTATCTCCTAAATTATGTTCTAATGCATAGTTTCCATTGATAACAGCAACATCTACATCTGGTAAGTTATTTGGTAAGTTGGCTGCTTCTAATTCTTCAATTTTATAATTATGTGGATTTGATGTAATACTTGATGCTGTATAAAGTGCATCATCGTTTAATTCAATTAAATTATTTTTAGCAAGTAAAGCAAGTGCTCTTGATTCATTTGAACCATCATTTGGTACAGCAATTGTTGCTCCATCTTTTAAATCATCTAATGATTTTAAGTTTTCTGAATATAAAGCCATTGCTTCATAATGAATACCAGCAACTGCTTTTAAATGTAATTTTCTTTCTTTATTTTGTTCTTTTAAATAAGCTAATGTTTGGAAATAGTTAGCATCTAAATCTCCATCTTCTAATGAAGTGTTAGGTGTTACATAATCTGTAAATTCTGTAACTTCTAATGTATACCCTTCTTTTTCTAACTCATCTTTAACAACATCGTTTAAGATTTCAGCATGTGGGATTGCTGTTGCCCCTATTTTGATTGTTTTGTCATCATTTGATGATCCATTAGCACATCCTGCAATTGATAATGCGAATGCTGCTGATAATAATAATTTTAATCCTTTTTTCATTTTTCTTTTCCCCTTTTTCTTTTATTACAATACAACAAACAAAAAACTCGTCCTTTATACAAAGGACGAGTTACCTCGCGTTACCACCTTAATTTAAAATAACCTCACGATTATTTCCTCATCGAGTACCATCATACTCTATCACTTTAACGGGTGAATCCGTCATAGCCTAACCAACTTGGGCTCGGTATGCAACTCCAAGGCCATTTTCATTTATCTTCCATGTTTCTTTTCCACCAACCAAGAACTCTCTATGCATTTTCAATAAATTACTTTCCTTTTCAATGTCTTTTTGTATTGTTGATATCATAGTATACCTCTATGAATTGAATGTCAATAGTTTTTATTCATTTTCATCTTTTTCTACATAATTAACATCAATAACATCATCACTCCCATTACGGTAAGCTTGACCTGATTGATACGCAGCTTTTTTCTCTGCCATCTCTTTTTCAATTCTTTCATTATATTCTTTTAATTGTTTTTCATATAAATATCTTCTAATAAAAGAATAAATCACAAGAATTGCGATAATGATCCATGTAATGGGACTAAATAATAAATTTAAAAGTAAACTTAAAACTAAAATAACAACTGCAATAACTAAAATAATTTGATAAATTGGCATTTTTTTACTCCTATTTAGAAAAATTAAATAACTCTTTCACTTCTACTTTCAAACCATCTGCTAACTTTGAAATAGCTTTTAAAGAAATATTTCTAGTACCTCTTTCAACATCTGAAATATAATTTTTAGATAATCCTGAACGAAATGAAAGTTCTTCTTGAGAGATATGTGCTCTCACTCTTAATTCTTTAATTCGTAAACCAAATAAAATATGAATATCTTTATTCATTTTGCATTTGCATTAATTGTGCTGCTTGTTCACTTAATTTTTTAAAACGATGATGTAACCCTGATTTACTAATTGTAAGCCCTGTTTCATCTTGATAAGCATTGCACAATTCATTCAATGTATAATCTGGATATTTTTTACGAATCAAAGCGACAGTTCTCGTTTTTTCATCAAGCATATCAAGTCCCATAAACATCTCAATAATGCTGATATCTTCTAATTGTTTATTAGAAGAAGCCATTGATTTGACCTCATTAGCAATATCACAGTTATTCCACCTATTTACAGTATTTGACATACTACGGTCAATACGAGTACTTTCAAAGTTCATTACCGATTGGCTTGCTCCAATGGCTCTTAAAAAGTCTCCTATTTTCTCTGCCGATTTTAAATATATAATATATTTGTTTCTTCTTTTTGTCATTTTGGCATTTAAATGAAAATAATTCATTAGTTCTTGAATAAATAATGCATATTCTTCTTCATCAACAGATAACTCTAAATGATAATTAGAGGTTTCTGGGTTATTCACAGATCCTCCAGATAAAAAGATACCTGCTAAAAATGCTCTTTTACAACATTCTTTTTGAATTATTTTTTTATTAGGAAGTGTATGAAAACCTAATCCATTCATTAAACCTAAATCATCTAAAATTTCTCTTGCTTTTGAAACTTTAAGGATATAGACATTATTTTTTTGTAATTTCATTTTTCTTGAAACGAGAAACTCTATATGAGGATGATACACTTCTTTTAACATTTTATGAACTTTAGACGCTATTTTCGCATTTTCTGTTCTTATTGTAAGCAATAAACCTTGATTTGATAAAGAAAGTGTTCCATTAACCTTGATAATTGCTGATAAAATAGCCTTTTGACAACAAATATCAAAATCATTAAAAACAACTTCTTCTTTAACTTGTCTAGCAAATGATACTTTCATTAATGAACAGCATCCCTATGTAGACGATGAACATGATATTTTTGACTATAGTGATCAGCAAAATAATTTGTTAAGCTCACTGAACGATGTTGTCCTCCAGTACATCCAATACCAATGACAACATGTGTTTTCCCTTCTTTATCATATTCTTCTAATAAGTAATCAAGTAAGTCTGTCATTTTTTGAATAAAGACTTGGGTTTCAGGTTTATCTATTACATAATCATAAACTTCTTTATCGTTTCCAGTTAAATTTCTAAGTTCATCTATATAGAAAGGATTTGGTAAAAAACGCACATCAAAAAGTAAATCTGCATCTTTAGGAATTCCATGTTTATATCCAAAGGATACAAAACTAATTCTAAATGGATCTATAGATTGGTGATTGAATTGGTTTTCTAATAACTGTTGGAACTTATTTCCTTTTAGATTTGTTGTATCAATAACCACATTTGCTTCTTTAGAAATAGGTCTTGCTAATTTTCTTTCATATTCAATAGCTTCAACTAATGTAGAAGCTTTATTAGAAATCAAGATAGGATGTGTTCTTCTTGTTTCTTTATATCTTTTTAAAATAATATTATCATCACAATCTAAGAAAACAACTGATACATTTAACCAATCTACATTGTTTAAAAAACGAATAGCTTTTGGTGCATCAGCTAAACTTACTGCCATGGCTATTCTTTGATAATTCGTATTATCTTTTAAAAATTCTGAAAAAGCCCCTAATAAGGCAATAGGATAATTATCAATACAACAATAAGCCATATTTTCAAAAGCAGCCATTGCAGTTGTTTTTCCTGCACCTGACATTCCTGTAACAATAACAATTTCAATTTTGTCCATAATACCTCCCCTTTCTATTTTCGTATCTATTCTATCAAAATTCATCTCTAAATAAAAGCCAGATGTGACCATCTGAGCTTTTATTTTAATGAAGCAATGTATTGTCCAGCAATAGCACCATCATTTGTAGCAGTAACAACTTGTCTTAATTGCTTATTTCTTACATCTCCTGCAACAAAAACTCCTTTAACTGCTGTTTCCATATTTTCATTAGCGTCAATATACCCCTCTGTATTAACAATTCCTAATGACTTTGCACATTGTGTCATTGGATCTAGCCCAATAAATGGGAAAATACCATTGACCATTAATTCTTCTTTTTCACCTGTTTCACTATTTTCTAAAACAAGACCTTTTACTTTATTATTTTCTTCTAAAATTACAGCTGGTTTTCTTTTAAAATGAACTTCAATGTTTTCATTTTTTGATAGACGATCTTGAATAATTTTATCTGCTCTAAAAACATCTCGTCTTACAATTAAATGTACTTTTTTACATAATGTTGCAAGATACATAGCTTCTTCAAGTGCTGAATTTCCACCACCAATCACAGCAACTTCTTGATTTTTAAAGAATGGACCATCACAGACAGCACAATAAGAAATTCCACGTCCAACAAGTTCGTTTTCTTTTTCAAGATTCATTTGTCTTTCTTTTGTTCCTGTCGCAATTAAAACATATTTTGCTTGATATGTTTGTTTAGTAGTCACAACTTCTTTGTAATCACCATGATCTTTAATATCTAAAACTTCACCATATTCCATTTTAGCTCCAAAGCTCAAGGCACTTTCATACATTGTAAAAGCAATTTCTGGACCTGGAGTTGGTTTAAGTCCAGGATAGTTTTCAATTTGTGCAGTAACATTTAATTTACCACCTGGGGCTGCCATATCAAATATTAAAACATCTAATCCAGCACGACTAGCATATAAGCAAGCACTTAGACCCGCTGGTCCAGCTCCAATAATTATTAAATCTAACATTCTTCATTCTCCTTTATATAATCTATAAATTCTTGATAATCATTAATTAATAAATCTGGATGTTCTTTTTCTATAAGAGCATATCCTTTAGGTGACCATTTCACTCCTACTGTTTTAATTCCAGCATTTTTCCCCGCTTGAATATCAGTTACATTATCACCAACATAATAACCTTCTTGGCAATTTAATTTTTTTAAAGCACACAATATACCTTCAGGATCTGGTTTAGAGTGTTTAACATCATTTTCTCCAATAATGACATCAAAATATTGTGTAATATTAAATAAATCTAATCCTAAAATAGCTGCTTCTTTATATTTCGTTGTTACTACAGCCAAAGGGAATCCTTGTGCTTTTAAATATTTTAACATTTCTTCAACATATGGATAAATTGTGACATAATCTTCATGATGTGCATGATTATATTCTCGATAGTATTGAATTAATTCATCCACTTGATTTTCTTCTACATAACGACTAAAGGTGTTCTTTAAAGAAGGTCCTAAAAATGAAAGGAGTTCTTCTTCACTTAAAGTATAACCTGGTTTATATTTTTTAAATGTGTGTATAAATGATTTTTTTATTAATAAATCAGTATTTAAGAGTGTTCCATCTAAATCAAAAATTATTGCTTTTTTCATACTTTTCTCCTTAATGTTAATTATTATATCTATTTTACAAAAAAAAGATAGTCTTATGCACTATCTTTTCTTTAATACATCTTGTCCTTTAAAATGACAATAAATAAATCCTATTAAACCAACAACAACAAATACAATAGAAACAAGTTGAGCAGTTTTTAAACCAAAAACATATAAACTATCTGTTCTAAATGCTTCTATGAAAAAACGAATAAATCCATACCAAATAAAATAAGTAAAAAACTGAATTCCTTGTTTTTGTTGGTACTTTCTAATAACAAAGAAAATAATCAAAAAACCAATCACACATCCTATTGATTCATATAAAAATGTAGGTTGATAATATTGACCATGAATATACATTTTATCAATAATAAACTGTGGTAGATGTAATGACTTTAAAAAACTTAAATCAACTGCACTTCCATAAGCTTCTTGATTAAAGAAATTTCCCCATCTTCCACATGCTTGGGCAATAAGGACACCTGGCATAATGGCATCTCCTGCAACAAGAAATGAAATATTTCTTTTTTTAAAAAAGAAATAACTATAAATAAGTCCTGTGATAAGTCCTCCTTGAATAGCAAGTCCTCCATGATTGATCATGATGATTTCTGTTGGATTATTAGCATATAATTCATTCCACATAAAGATGACATACCAAATTCTAGCACCTATGATTCCTACAAATAATAAACCAAAAACATAATCAGAAAGTACTTCTTTTGAATATCCTAATCTTTTAAAGTGATATTGTCCTAAATAATAAGCAATTGCTGCTCCTGTTAATATACAAATTGCATACCATTGTATAGAAAGTGGTCCAATTTCTATAAAGGTATTAAAGCTTGGAAAGAATCTCATTGTTCTTGTTTATTATGATCAATATTTTTAAGAATACGTTCAACAAATTCTTTACTTGAATCAATACCTACGTCACGTAAACGCATATTCATAACAGCAGCTTCAATAATAACAGACATACTACGACCACTTGATACAGGAACAACTATTTTTGGAATTTTAATTCCTAAAACATCTTCTGAAATATCATTTTCTTCAACCCCTACACGTGTATATTCACGTGATGGTACCCAACGTTCTAATTGAATCACTAAATCTACATCATTTCTATCTAAAATAGCAGAAATACCAAACATTTTAGAAACATCAATGACCCCAATTCCTCTAATTTCTAATAAGTTAGCAAGAACAGCAGGTGCTTTACCAACAATTTTTTGTCCTACACGATAAAGTTCTACAGCATCATCAGCTACTAATAAATGTCCTCTTTTAACTAATTCTAAGGCAATTTCTGATTTACCAATTCCACTATCACCTTTAATAATGACACCTTTACCATGAATATTTAGAAAAACTCCATGCATTAATGTTTCTCTTGCAAGTTTTTCTTCTAGGGTATTCATAAGTTCACTTGATACAACACCCGTAATCATTTCTGTTTGAAAAATTGGAAAATTTCTTTCATCAGCAATATTTTTTAATACTTCAGGACAAGCGTGTCCTTTACAAATCACAATACAAGGTACTTCTTCATTAATTAAACATGGAAAGATTTCTTTTTGTCTTTCTTCTGTCATTTCAGCAATAAAAGCCATTTCTTTATCGCCAAAAACAATAATTCTTCTAAAGTCACTATGTTTAAAGAATCCTGCTAATTCAAAACCTGGTCGATTAATTTCACCAGTTAAAATAACCCTTTTTAAAGATTCTTCATTTCCTGTAACTTGTTGATAATTTTTATTATTCCCTAATAATTTTTCTACTGTAATTGATTTCATCTTTTTTCTCCTTAAAGCATTGATTTTAAGAACTGACCTGTATAACTTTTTTCACATTTAGCTACTTTTTCTGGAGTTCCCGTCACAACAATTGTTCCTCCTCCAGCACCACCTTCAGGTCCTAAATCAATAATATGATCTGCAACTTTGATAACATCTAAATTATGTTCAATAACAATAATTGTATCTCCTTGATCAACAATACGTTGTAAAACATCAATAAGTCTTGCAACATCGTGACTGTGTAATCCTGTTGTCGGTTCATCAAGAATATAAACTGTTTTCCCTGTTGATTTCTTTTGTAACTCACTTGCAAGTTTTACTCTTTGTGCTTCTCCACCAGAAAGTGTTGTTGCACTTTGTCCTAATTTAATATAACCAAGACCAACATCATAAAGTGTTTGAATTTTATTTCTAATTTTTGGTAAATTATCAAAGAAATCTAACGCTTCTTCTACTGTCATTTCTAAAACATCATAAATGTTTTTATCTTTATAAGTCACTTGTAAAGTTTCTTCATTGTATCTTTTACCTTCACATTGTTCACAAGGAACATAGACATCTGGTAAAAAGTGCATTGAAATTTTCTTTAGCCCATCACCTTGACATGCTTCACAACGACCACCTTTAACGTTAAATGAGAATCTTCCTTTATCATATCCTCTCATTTTAGCTTCATTTGTTTGTGCAAATAAATCACGGATATCATCAAAGACACCTGTATAAGTTACTGGATTTGAACGTGGTGTTCTTCCAATTGGATCTTGTGAAACTTCAATGACTTTATCAATATTTTCAATTCCCAAGATTTCTTTATGTAAACCTGGTCTCTCTTTTGATTGATAAACATATCTCATTAATGATTTTCCTAAAATATCATTCACTAATGTTGATTTACCACTTCCTGATACTCCTGTAACAACATTGAACTTACCAAGAGGAAATTTAACATTAATATTTTTTAAGTTATGTTCCTTAGCTCCTTTAACTTCAATAAATAAGCCATTTCCTTTACGTCGTTTTTTAGGAACTTCAATTTTTCTTTTTCCTGATAAATATTGTCCTGTAATAGAATCCTTACAGTTCATAACTTCTTCTGGTGTTCCTGCACAAATAACTTGTCCACCATGAACACCAGCCCCTGGACCAATATCAACAATAAAGTCTGAAGCTCTCATCGTATCTTCATCATGTTCAACAACTAAAACACTATTTCCTAAATCTCTAATAT
>NZ_JBKYAR010000021.1:0-48454 GCF_047023275.1 Faecalibacillus sp.
ATTTTATTTTGCAGTTTTATTTTGTTTTTAGATGTATTCAGTTTGCGGTTTAACAGTCGACAACCATAAATAATAAAAAGGATGGACATAATAAGGGTAAGGAGTGTTAGTTTATTAAAAAACATTATAATCATCGCTAGACCTAACCCAGCAATAGAAAAGCCATATCCAAGAGAAATAAACCAAACGAATTTTTTGAAGCCAATAGAACTGATCAACATGGCAATAATAAATAAAATTAAAAATTTCATAACATATTCTTCTTTCTTTTAATAAGTTTTGTTAAATGCACATAGGGCATTGATATAATTATACAGTTGCTGATAAGAAAATACAATGATATGATTTTTATAAAAAAATATATTTTAGCACTCAAATGTTGACAGTGCTAAAAGTAAGAACTATAATGTATTTAGAAATTAGGAAAGGTATAAAAAAAGAACCTAGTTTCAAGAGTTAACACCGCTTGAAGTAACGATGCTAATGACTAAGCATTTATATTGAAAGGGGAAATGACTTATGATGGTGCCTAGCTTATTTACAGAAAACTTATTTGATGATTTCTTTAATGATTTTGATGAAGACTTCTTTGGAAAGAAAAATCCATTGTATGGAAAACATGCAAGAAACATGATGAAGACAGATGTCAGAGAAACAGATACGACATATGAAGTAGATATTGATTTACCAGGTTTCAAGAAAGAAGATATCAATGTCAACTATGAAAATGGATATTTGACAATTTCAACAAGTAAAGGCTTGGATAAAGATGAAAAAGACAAAGATGGACGTTATATCCGTCAAGAAAGATATGTTGGAAATATGACACGAAGTTTCTATTTGGGAGATATTCCAAAAGAAGATATCAAAGCTAAATATGAAGGTGGAGTACTTCGTTTATCAGTTCCTAAATCTGATATGAAACAAATTGAAAATACTTCTACAATAAGTATTGAATAATATTAAATGAGAAATCCTACGGGATTTCTTTTTTTTGTATCATAAATTTAAAAAGTGGGCATATATTATAATGAGCATATCATAAAATACCATATTTATAAGCATATATTTGTTTAAATCCTAAAAAATGACAAGATATCTTTTTGTTCATTCAAAAAAACGTTGATAAAAAGGAGAAAAAATATTTTTAAAAGCATGTATTTTTTTAGAAATTTGACAAAACAGTGATATTTTGTTAGTATTCACCGGGGTGAGATTTATGTACTTTGATACACATTGTCATTTAAATAGTGAACAATTATATGAAAACAGAGATGAATTTATTAAGCATGCTTTAGACAATCATGTAGAAATGATGGTTGTTGTAGGGTATGATCTTGAGTCTTCCAAAAAGGCAGTTGAAATTGCTAAAGAGCATTCCTTTATCTATGCTGCTGTAGGTATTGGACCTAATGACTGTTTAAACACAACTACTCAAGATTTACAAATCATCGATGAGTACTTAAATGAACCAAAGGTCGTAGCACTTGGTGAAATCGGATTGGATTATTATTGGGATGATGTTCCTAGCGATAAACAAAAAGAAATTTTTCAACAACAAGTTGATCTTGCTAAAAAACATCAAAAACCAATTATTATTCATTGCAGAGATGCTTATGAAGATACTTATGAAGTGCTTAAAAGAAATGGACATCCAGGAATTATGCATTGTTATAGTGGATCAGTGGAAATGGCTAAAAGATTTATTGATTTAGGTTTTTATATTTCTTTAGCTGGACCAGTCACTTTTAAAAATGCAAGAGTTCCTAAAGATGTGGCAGAAAAAATAGGTTTAGAGCATTTATTAATTGAAACCGACTGTCCTTATTTAACACCACATCCATATCGTGGAAGCTTAAATGAGCCTGCAAATGTTGTGTATATTGCCCAGGAAATAGCGAAGCTAAAGAACATGGAGATAGAAAGCGTTGCAAGTCAGACAACGTTTAATGCTAAAAAAGTATTTGGCATTAAATAGGAGGAAAATTAATGAAAACAATTAAACAAATCATTTCAGATGCAGACCCCCGACTGAAAGGGGTATTAGTGATTATGATTGTCTATGTGATGGTTATGGCTACAACTGTTACATCAGGCGCAACTCAAGAAATTAAAGGTTATAAAGAAACCATTGAAATTCAGTATCAAGATGGTGGTCAAGAAGCTAAAGATTATTTAGTTAGACAAGATACTGTAAAAAATGTATTAAAAGAATTAGATGTAAATTTAAATGCAAAAGATACAGTTAATAAAGATATGGCTTATATTGTACAAAGTAAAGATTTACTTCTAGTCAATCGTATTAGTGAAGAAGAAGTTAAAGAAGTACAATATGTAGCTTCTCAAACAGTTCAAACAACTGGTTTACATTTATTTACAACAGAAGTTGTTCAACAAGGACAACGAGGACAAATTAATAATAAAGTGAAAGTCACTTACGAAAATGGTAAAATTGTCAAAAAAGAATTGTTATCAAGTGAAGTTGTAACTGAAAAAACAGATACGATTATTGCACATGGTACAGTTCAACCTGGGGCTTATTTTACTGGAAAACTGACAACTTATGGTGGCGATTGTGCAGGAGGAAATGGAACTTCATCATCAGGAATTTCTTTATCACCAACAACTGGTGTTAAAGGAAGTCATAGTGCAAAGTTAAGTTATAATGGTGGAAGTTATTATTGTTTAGCAGCAGATCCATCTATTCCTTTTGGAACAATTATTAAGATTACAAATCACAACTTAGGTATTGAATCAACAGCGTATGGTATTGTTGTTGATAGAGGTGGAGCTATTAAGAAAAATCATATTGATATTTTTAATGGAACAGAAGCTGGTAAATACTTTAAAGGTGGTACATCCAATAATACGCAATTTGAAATCGTATCTGTTGGTAGTGGCAAGAATTTTTGGAAATAGATGACAAGTATATCTCGAAGGAGGTATACTTTTTTTGTGGGGTGATGATATGAAAATAGGTGTTATTCAAGCTTCGTCACAAATAGAAAAAAATACTATTTTATATGAGTGTACAAAAGATTATGGGGAAGTTATCAATTTTGGTTGTTTTGAAGATGAAGAAAATTATTCTTATGTTGAAATTGCTTTAGAAATTTGTTTGCTTATTTCAAGTCAAGCAGTAGATTTTATAGTGACAGGATGTTCTTCAGGACAAGGAATGATGATTGCTTGTAATAGTCTACCAAATTTAATTTGTGGATATTTGCCAACACCACAGGATGCATATTTATTTGGAAGAATCAATGATGGTAATGTAGCTTCTTTACCGTTAGGACTTAACTATGGATGGGCTGGTGAAATTAATTTAAAAGCAACCCTCCAACAATTGTTTGAAGAACCTTTTGGGATAGGGTATCCTTTAAAAGATGCCAAACGAAAAATAGAAGATACAAAGAAAATAAAAGCATTAAATCAACTATGTAAAAAAGATATTATTGAATTTTTAGATGAAGTAGATGATCAATTGATGATAAAAGTTTTATCTAAAAAGAATGTGATAGATTATATTTTGGAACAAGGAAAAGAACAAAGAATAAAACAGTGGATTTTAAACAGGAGGTAATCCTGTTTTTTTATGAAAAAAGAGTGATAAAACGTACGAAACTCATCTTTTTTCCTCGTCAAAAAAGCAATGTTGGTGTACAATGGAAAAGAATTGAAAGGGAGTGTAAGTGATATGTATGACGTAATAGTTGTCGGAGGGGGACATGCTGGAATTGAAGCCAGTTTAGCACCTTCAAGAATGGGATTAAAAACATTACTTGTCACATCAAATATAAATAATATTGGGTCTATGCCATGTAATACTTCTATTGGTGGACCTGCTAAAGGAATCATTGTAAGAGAAATTGATGCTCTTGGTGGACAAATGTCTAAAACTGCAGATAAGACTTACTTACAAATGAAAATGTTAAATACAGCTAAAGGACCAGGAGTCCAATCTTTAAGAGCACAAGCTGATAAGAAAGCATATCCTCGTTATATGCAAAAAGTTGTTAAAGAACAAGAAAATCTAGATTTAATTGAAGGTATGGTTGAAGATCTCGTTATTGAAGACCAAACTGTTAAAGGGGTTATTCTTGATGATGGAACAACTTATTTATCTAAAACTGTTATTCTAACAACAGGAACTTATTTAAAAGCAGAAATTCTTGTGGGACATAGTAAACATGCTAGTGGACCTGATCAACAAAAAGAATCTAAATTCTTATCTGAAAAATTAAAAGAATGTGGATTTAGAATTCAAAGATTAAAAACAGGAACACCACCACGTGTTGAAATTAATAGTATTGATTATTCTAAAACATCATTACAACCAGGAACAGATGCAAAACTAGCATTTAGTTTTACCACAGATGAATATGTTCCTATTGAAAAACAAACACCATGTTATCTAACTTATACAAATGAAACAACACATAAAATCATTCATGATAATCTAGAAAAATGTGCGATGTATAGTGGACTTGTTAAAGGAATTGGACCACGTTATTGTCCATCAATTGAAGATAAAGTTGTTAAATTCTCAGATAAACCACAACATCAAATCTTCCTAGAACCCGAATCAAAAGAAATGAATTCAATCTATGTACAAGGTTTTTCAACATCAATGCCACATGATATCCAAGAACAAATGATTCGTACTTTACCAGGATTAGAAAACTGTAAAATCTTAAAATATGCTTATGCGATTGAATATGATGCGATTGATCCATTACAATTATGGCCATCATTAGAAACAAAAGTGATTAAAAACTTATTTACAGCTGGACAAATCAATGGAACAAGTGGTTATGAAGAAGCTGCTGGACAAGGATTAATGGCAGGAATCAATGCAACTCTTAAAGTAAGAAATGAAGCTCCTCTTGTTTTAAAAAGAGATGAAGCTTATATTGGGGTCATGATTGATGATTTAGTTACTAAAGGAACAAAAGAACCTTATCGTATGCTTACATCAAGAGCGGAATATCGTTTATTAATTAGACATGATAATGCTGATGAAAGATTATATGATTATAGTCATCAAATTGGTTTAGTTAAAGATGAAGAATATCAAAGATATCAAAATAAAATGAAAGGAATCTATGATGAAATAGAACGCTTAAGTACTATTCGTTTTACACCAAAAGATGATATCAATGAAATGCTTGAACAAAACAATTCTTCACATTTAAAAGAAGGTGTTTCTGCAAAAGAACTTATTACTAGACCAGAAATCACTTATGATATGATGTTACCTTATATTGATGCACCTGAATTAAGTGATGAACAAAGAAGAAGAATTACAATTTTAATTAAATATGCAGGATATATTGAAAAAGCAAAAAGACAAGCACAAAAACAAATTAAAATGGAAGAAAAACATATTCCAGAAGATATTGATTATGAAGATGTAAAAAATCTTGCTTTAGAAGCAAAACAAAAATTGTCAGAAATTAGACCACTTACAATTGGTCAAGCTTCTCGTATATCAGGAATTAATCCTGCAGATATTTCAGTTTTATTGATTTATTTAAAACAAAAATATAACGGAGAATAATAATGAATGAATTAGAATTTCAAAATATACTTAAAGAAAAAGGAATCGAAGTAAGTGAACATCAACTTCAACAGTTTCAAAAATATTATGAAATATTAGTTGAATGGAATGAAAAAATGAATCTTACAGCAATAACTGATAAAGAAGATGTTTATTTAAAACATTTCTATGATTCAATTACTATTGCTTTTGATTTTGATTTCAATGATCAAACATTAATTGATGTAGGAGCAGGAGCTGGTTTTCCCTCAGTTCCTTTAAAAATTCTTTATCCAAATTTAAAAATTACAATCGTTGATTCCTTAAATAAAAGAATTACTTTCTTAAATCATTTATTTAAAGAATTAGAATTAGATAACTGTCAAGCATTGGCTGCACGTGCAGAAGAATACGCTAAAGATCATCGTGAAAGTGTTGATATCGTGATGGCAAGAGCAGTAGCACGTTTAAATATCTTAGATGAACTTTGTTTACCACTTGTTAAAAAGAATGGTTATTTCTTATCTTTAAAAGGAAGACAAGCACCAGAAGAAGTCAAAGAAGCTAAAAAAGGTATTCAATTATTAGGTGGACAAATAGAAAGTACACATGATTTTACACTTGCAAATCATGATGATTTTAGAAGTAATATTATTATTAAAAAAGTAAAAGAAACACCAAAGAAGTATCCAAGAATGTTTTCTAAAATAAAAAAGAGTCCATTGTAGGAGGGTATCATGTTTAATAATAAATTAAAAAATATAGATATTAATAAAATACAAGCAAATGAGAATCAGCCAAGAACTGTTTTTAATGAAGAAAAAATTGAAGAATTAGCTGCTTCTATTAAAGAAAATGGTTTAATACAACCTATAGTTGTAAGAAAAGTAAATGGAATTTACCAAATTATTGCAGGTGAAAGAAGATATCGTGCTTGTTGTTCTTTAAATATGAAACAAGTACCATGTATTATTGAAGATTATGATGATAAGCAAACACAAACACTTGCTATTATTGAAAATATTCAAAGAGAAGACTTATCACCATTAGAAGAAGCAAAAGCTTATCAAGCTTTAATTAAAGAATATGGTTATAGTCAAACAGAGCTTGCAGATATTGTTGGTAAAAAACAATCAACGATTGCTAATAAATTAAGATTATTAAAATTAAGTGATGATGTTCAATTTTCTTTAAATCAAAAACAAATAACAGAAAGACATGCTAGAGCAATGCTTTCTTTAAATGAAGAAAAACAACAAGAAGTTTTAAGAGAAGTTTTAAAGAAAAAACTAACAGTCGCTGATACTGAAAAATTAATCAAAAAAGAACCAAAACCTAAAAAGAAAAAAGCAGAAGTTGATGTTAAAAAAACAGTTTCAAGAAATGTAAAAATTGCTTTAAATACATTACAACAAGCAATTAGTATGATTGAAAAAACAGGAACAAATTTACAACAAGAAACAGAAGATTTAGAAGATGAATATGTAATTACGATTAGAATACATAAATAGAGGTTTAAAATGAAGTTACTAGCAACAGATATGGATGGAACATTTCTAAGAGATGATAAATCTTATAGCGATGAATTTAATGATTTATATAAACAAATGTTAAAACAAGATATACAATTTGTGATTGCTTCAGGTAATCAATATGAAGCACTAGCCTGTAAATTTGATGAAGAAATCAAAAATGATCTTTATTATCTTTGTGAAAATGGTACAAAGATAGTTTATCAAGGGAAAACACTTTATAAAAAAGCTTTAGAAAAGCAAGATGCTCAAGAAGTTCTAGATATTTTAAAAGTAGATCAAGAATGTATGCTTGTTGTTTCTGGAGATAAACATGCATATATTTCTAAAAATTTTGAAAATAAAAAAGATTTTATTTCATTATTTATGAAAAATGTTCAATTTGTAGAAAGTTATGATGATATTGATGATGACATCTTGAAGTTTTCAATTGCTAGTTTTGATGATCAAATGGAACAAAGAATTGAAAAAATTCAAAAACAATTAAAACCACATCTTAAATTAGTAACAACTGGGAATGTTTGGTTTGATATTTTTTATAAAGATGTTAATAAAGGAACAACATTAACGCATCTTTTAGAAATTTTAAATATTAAACCAGAAGAAGCAGGAGCCTTTGGTGATCAAATGAATGATTATGAAATGTTACAAACTGTAAAATATGGTTATGCTATGGCTAATGCGATGCCACCTGTTAAAGAGGTTGCTTATCAAGTGATTGATAGTAATGAAAATGATGGGGTTATTTTAAAAATAAAAGAAATCTTAAAAGGTAACTATTAATAAAAATAAAGTGAACTATTTTGTGATTAATCAACAAGTAGTTCACTTTGTTTTTATAATTCTTTGTTAAAAATATATTTTTTTAAAATGAATAGGGTGAGAATAAAAATAATTATTTCAGCAATTCCTACAGTAAACCAAATAATTGATGCCCCTAATAGTTTTGGTAAAAATAAAATGATAAATGGTAATACAATAAATCCTCTTATGAAATTTATAATTGTGGCTTCTTTTGCATTTTTTATAGAGTAAAGATACGATGATATTAAAACATTAAAAGAAATAGGAATAAATGCCCATGAATATTGAGATATGACATTTAATACTGTACTTAAAGTTTTAATATCCGCACCAAATAAAATACTTGCCTGTTTACCAAATAGAATAACAAGAATATACACTAAAAGACTTCCTACAAGCCCTATAATGATTCCAGCCTTTAAATAGTATTTTAAATCCTTTTCATTTTTCTTACCATAAGTTTGTCCAAATAATGGTTGAAAACCTTGAGCATTTCCTAAAAATATTGCATAAGCAAAAGAAGAAATATAAGAAATAACAGAATAAGCATTGACTGCATTATTTCCAAGATAAGCAAAGAGTACGTGATTCATACAAATAATGGTGATGGGTGTCGCAAATTCGCTTATTGCTTCTGGCAACCCTTGCATAGAAAGTTCTTTTATAAGTTCCTTATTTATATTGAACTTTCCAAAATATAAATTTCCTTTTTTCATTAAGAAATAAATAGTTAATATAATAAACCCAGTTGTTTGTGAAATTCCTGTCGCAATAGCAGCTCCAGCAATACCCATGTGCAATGGAAAGATGAATAACCAATCTAAAAAGATATTTAATAGTGTTGTAAAAATGACAGAGAAGCTAACTAATACAGGTGCATTATCATTTCTACCAAAACCCTGTAATGTCATAAATAAACCAGAAGGAATAGTAAATACGCTATACCAAAACACATAGTCTGAACACATTTTTATATAGTTTCCTTTAGCCCCTAATAATAAGACAAGTTGATGAGTAAATAAGATACCCATAGTAGAAAATATTAAAGAAATAAGTAATGTTGCAATCAATGAATGCATAAAAACTGCATTTGCTTTTTCTTTTTGCTTGTTTCCTAGAAATATAGCAGTTAGAGTAATTCCTCCCATAGTTGTAAACATAAATAAAGCTCCAATGATCATAGTAAAAGGAAGTGCTAAATTAACAGCTCCTAAAGCATTAGAACCTACACCATTTCCGACAAATATCCCATCCACTATTGTAAATAAAAAAAAAGCACACTGACTTAATATTGTAGGAAAAACAAATTTTAAAATCTGTTTATTTTTTTCTTGTTCCATATAAAAAACTCCTTTCATTAAGTATTCTATTCTCTCCTATGATGGGAGGGTCAATACTTATAAAAAAGAAGTTTATTTATTTTCTAGTGAACAAGATAATTCATAGTCATATTCTCTAACTTGAAGATTACTGTCCCATAATTCAGTTTCAAAAACATATTTTTTATAATCTTTATTAAATAAATCCTTAAATTCTTCTTGAGCATTATCAATACTAGTTGTTTTTACTGATTTAGATAAATATTTTAGTTTAGGTATATAAATAACATTTTCATTATTTTGTTTATTTACTTTAGTTAATTCTATATAAGCATATTTATTTAGAGTCGTTTTATCATAAATATATAATTTACCAAGTTCATAACCTAATTGATGACCTGCATTTAAAGCTTTATTTTCAATGGTAATAAATAAGTTGTAAAACTTATGATTAGATATCTCTTGATTTAAAGGTATAGTATATAAATATTTTTCTTTTTTTATTATTTCAATACTTTTGTTTTGATATTGGTTAGAATGTTCAATTTTATTTTGATAGTATTCTATTTTGTTGATATTACTTCTAATACGTTCTATTTTTTTCTCTGCAAGCATTTTACCTTGTTTTAATAATTTATCATAATAGATTGTTGTTTTATCTTCACTCATAAATTGATCAAAATCTTTTAAAGGAATACCCACATCAATACATGTAGAAATAGCATCTAATATACCAAGTTGTTGATAAGAATAATAACGATAATTAGTTGCAGGATCAACATACATAGGTTTTAAGACACCAATTTTATCGTAATATCTTAATGATTTTATATGAACATTCGCAATTTTAGAAAATTCTCCAATACTTAACAAATTCTTATTCATAAATACCTCACTATTTATTAATATTTTATATTATTAGTATAGCATTATTTATAATAAAAAAGTAAATGATGCTATAATATAAAAAAACAAGGAGGAAGACTATGAAACCAAAATTACATTTTACAGCACCTTATCATTGGATCAATGATCCAAATGGACTTATTTATTATAAAGGAAACTATCATATCTTTTATCAACATTTCCCATATGATAATAAATGGGGAACAATGCATTGGGGGCATGCTATTACAAAAGATTTTGTCAATTTTGAACATCTTCCAATTGCTTTATATCCATCTAAAGATTTTGATAGAAATGGATGCTTTTCAGGATCAGCAATTGAAATCGATGGACAACTTTATCTCTATTATACAGCTATTAAATATGCAAAAGAAAATCCAAGTAATGTACACAATCAATACAGTGATGATGATTTAAGAGCCTCACAAGCACTCGTTGTAAGTAGTGATGGTATTCATTTTGATAATGTTAAAAATAAAAAACAAATTATTCCCATGATTCAAGAAGGATTTATTGGAGATTACCGTCATACTAGAGACCCTAAAGTATGGAAAAAACAAGATGGTAAATATGCTATGGTGATTGGTAGTAAAGTGGCTTATAAAGATGATTATTGTGGAAAAGCACTTTTCTATGAAAGTGAAGATGCTATTCATTTTAATTATAAAAATAGCTATCAAGAACCAACAATTGGAAACATGTGGGAATGTCCAGATGTCTTTAAAATCAATGATCAATTCTTTATGATTTTCTCACCAGAAAATACTGATCAACCACCAAAACCCAATAGTAATGCACGTTATATGCCTATTGATTTTGACGAAGATACACTTACTATTAAATCTCATGGAGATTGGCCTTATCTTGATCATGGATTAGATTTCTATGCGCCACAAACATTCTTATCAAAAGATAATGAAAGACTTTTACTTGGTTGGCTTAGAATGAGAGAACCTGTTCAAGGAGAAGAATGGATTGGAATGTTTATCATGCCAAGAATTCTACATGAAAAAGATGGAAAGATTATTCAAGAGTTATATCCTGAAATTAAAAATTCATTTAATCAAGAAGTTCAAGAAATTTCATTTGAACAACCATTTCAATTAAAAACAACTCTTAATAAAGAAAGTTCTTTAAATTTAGGTGGATTTAAAATTGATATCCAAGATGATTGTTTACATTTAAATAGAGAAGAAGTTTCTATTCAAGCTAATAAAGTATGCAATGATGTTGTTTCACCAAAATTAGAAGGAAATTATGATCTTGAAATTTATTATGATCATCATGTTTTTGAAATCTATATTAATGGTGGAGAGTATGTGATGTCACAAGTTGTTTATGATTTAAATGATCAAGTTGTTATTCAAAACACAGAGTATAAAGTCTATGTCAGATCATTATAAATTCTTCAGTCATAAACAATGTGAATATTATCCATGTCATCAATTAGATGAAATTAATTGTTTGTTTTGTTATTGTCCATTATATATTTTAAAAGATTGTAATGGTCATTATAAAATGATTGGAAATATTAAAGATTGTAGTGAATGTACTTTGCCTCATCAAAAAGAAAACTATGATTATATTATTTCTCGTTATCAAGATGTTATAAAAGCTTTTCAATTACTTGACAATAAAGATACAAATGATAAGATAGAAGCACCGGAGGGTATTGAAGACAATGCTGGATAAGGTTTAGACCTTATCCAGTTTTTTTTAGGAGGAAATTATGGAACAAAGACTTTTAAAAGAAAATGTGTTTAAAGTATTAATGATATTTGCATTACCATATATGTTTTCAAATTTATTACAAGTATTATATGGTTCAGCAGATATGTTTGTAGTTGGACAATTTGGACATACCTTTGATGTTTCAGGAGTTTCGATAGGAAGTCAAACGATGGCTTTAATTACAAATCTTGTTTTAGGACTTACGACAGGGGTTACGGTTTTATTAGGACAATATTTGGGAAGTAAATCGTATCGAGATTTATCGAAAACGATTGGTGGAGCTATTGTTTTATTTTTAATCATTGCTTTAGGTTTAACTTTTATCATGTTGTATTTTAATAATGAAATTACTCTTTTAATGAATACACCTAAAGAAGCCATTGAAGCTACTAAAAGCTATTTAAGTATCTGTTCAGCAGGGATTATCTTTATTGTCGGATATAATGTTGTCAGTAGTATTTTAAGAGGATTAGGGGATAGTAAAACACCTTTATTGTTTGTTTTTATTGCTTGTATCATTAATATTGTTGTTGATTTTGTTTTAGTAGGATATTTTCATTTGGGAGCTAAAGGTGCTGCCATTGCAACTGTATCAGCTCAAGGTTTATCTTTTCTCTTTGCATTAGTTTATTTATGTAAAAAAGGAATTGGTTATTCTTTTTATAAAGAAGATATTTGTTTTTCAAAATATATTCAAAAGATCATGAAAATTGGTTTTCCTTTAGGATTACAAAGTGTACTCGTTAATATTTCATTTTTAATTATTACGATTATTGTTAATCATATGGGATTAATTGCTTCTGCTTCTTTAGGAGTTGTTGAAAAATTAATGGAATTTTTAATGTTACCAGCGATTGCCTTAGGAAGTGCTTTAGCTTCTCTTATTGCTTTAAATGTAGGAGCTAAACAATATAAGCGTGCTAAACAAACTCTAAAGTATGCGATTATGATTTCTCTTGCCTTTGCTATTATTGTAACAACAATTTGTGAAATCGACGGGACACTACTTACTCGTATTTTTACCAATAATCAAGATGTTATAGATAATGGTGCACTTTATTTAAAAACTTATTCTATTGATTGTCTATTAACGAGTTTTCTATTTTGTTTCAATGGTTATTTAAATGGCTATGAAAAAACAGTTTTTACGATGATACATAGTTTAGTAGCTACATTTTTAGGAAGAATACCTTTAACATTGTTATTTTCTAAAATACCAAATGTAACACTTTTCCATATGGGAATTGCAGCACCATTATCTACAATGATTTCACTTATTATGATCTTTATTTATTTCAAGAAAACAAAATTTGATAATATTAAAGAGAGATAAGTTACATTATTACTTAGAAAAAAGAAATATTTTATTTTTTTGTAACAATATATCTTTTTTTATAAATTCTATTGCTTAGTTTATTTTGAATCTTTATGATTAAAGATAGGTGATGAAAATGATTAAAGCGATATTTTTAGATATTGATGGAACATTGATTTCAGGGAAAAGACCTTCTATAAAAAAAGAAGTGATTGAAGGATTAAAACAAGTAAGGAAAAAAGGAATTCAATTGTTTATAGCCAGTGGAAGACATATGTTAGAGCTAGAAGAATTAAAACTTGTTGAACAGTTTGAATTTGATGGCTATCTTTTATTAAATGGTGGCTATTGTACAATAGGTTCACAAATTATTTATGATAATAAAATACCTCAAGAGGATTTAAAAGAAATTGTAAAGATTGTAAAAGAAAATAATTATCCTTGTTTATTTATTGAAAGCAATCAAATGTATATTACTCATGTAAATCAAAGAGTCATAGATGCTCAAGCATCTATTTCAACAATGATTCCACCAATAAGTAATCAAATCAATATAGATAACATTTACCAAGTAGATCCTTATGTAGATGAAAAAGGAATAAAAGAAATTATAAAAAATACCAAACATGTCAAAGTCACAAAATGGCATGACTATGCTTATGATATTGTTCCCAAAACAGGTGGGAAAGCAGCGGCTATTCAAGCTGTTTCAAAACATTTTGGTTATCAAAAAGAAGAATTAATGGCTTTTGGTGATGGACATAATGATATTGAAATGTTAGATGTCGTAGGTTATCCTATTGTGATGGAAAATGGCAGTGATGAAGTAAAACAACATGCATGTTATATTTGTGATGATGTTGAAAAAGAAGGAATTTTAAAAGGATTAAAACATTTTAATCTTATTGACTAGGAGAAAAGAGTATGAGAAGAAAAGATAGAGAAATTACTGATTTTGATGAAATGATGAAAATTATTGCAAAGTGTGATACTTGTCGTTTAGCGCTGTTTGATGATGAATTTCCCTATATCATTCCTTTAAATTTTGGTACAGATATTGAAAATGGACAAATTTATCTATATTTCCATAGTGCCAAAGAAGGCACAAAACTTGATTTAATAAGAAAAAATAATAAAGTTACTTTTGAAATGGATTGTGAACATAATATTATTATGTATGATGAAAGAATGTCATGCACAATGGGTTATGAAAGTATTATTGGACATGGTATTGTAGAATTTGTCGAGGATAAAAATAAGATTGCTGCGTTAAAAATTTTAATGAGACATTATCATGAAGAAGAATTCAAATTCAATGAAAAAATGGCAAGTGCAACAGAAGTTTTCCGTGTAAAAGTATTAGACATGACAGGTAAACGAAGAGATAATATGCATCCTGAAGAAAAAGTAAAAAGACATATTACATTAGAGTAAAACCTTGGCATTGCCAAGGTTTTTAAAACTGATAAACATCTTCACCTAATAGATTTAAGGCATTTAAATTAATAATTTGATATGTTCCTCGTTTGATTTTCTTTATATATTTCTTATCTAAAAATAATTGAAGAATACGTTGGAGTTGACGATAACTACAACCTATCAATTCAGCAACGACTACAAAATTATCTTGAACAATAGAGTTTTTATGAGAAACAATAAAGTAAGCCGCTAATCTATTTTCAACTGGATAATTTAATGAAATAGACTGATTCTGAGTTGATTTAGAATGCTTGCTGGCAAGATTTTTTGCGATGGTTTTCATAAAGAAAACATCATTCATTAATATTTCATGATATTTAGAAAGGGAAATAGTTGCACAAATACAATCTTCATAAGCAATCACATTATTAATAATAGGAGATTGAGTGATAAATTCTAAATCACCAATAATAGAGTAGGGACTATTAAAACTGCATAACATACTATTTCCATTCGCATTAATATGGTTTACTTTCACTTTTCCTCTTAAAAGAATATAAATATAATTAAGCTTTTCACCTTGATGTAATAAATATTCGTCTTTATTTAATTTTTTAATTTCAATATATTGATAATTATCAACGTGAAGAATTTCTAATTTTTTTAATTCATTTAAATAATTCATCTAAATCACCATCACCAATATGACATATGTCGTATTTATAATCAAGTTCAATCACTATAATTCTTTCTGGAGGTGATCTTGATGGATTTTGTATTAGCCACATTATGTGGGATTATTGTAACGACAATGAATGTATTTAATGGGCAATTATCAGATTATACAGGGGTCTATTTATCAACAGTTATCATTCATTTAGTTGGTTTAGTTACTTTTTTAATTATTATGAAAATCAAAGATAAGAAAGTTTGTTTTAAAAAACAAATTCCTTTATATATGTATTGTGGAGGATGTATTGGGGTATTAACCGTTATTTTTAATGTTTTTGCGATTGGTAAGATAGGAGCTTCTTTAATGACAGCACTAGGATTATTAGGACAAATGATGACATCTTTGTTGTTAGAAAATAAGGGATGGCTAGCGACATCTATTCGAAAATTAAATATAGGAAAGATCATAGGATTAGCAGTTGTTTGTTTAGGAATAGGAGTGATGTTATTATGATTTCTATTATATTTTCTATTCTATCAGGAGTTACAATTGTTTTAAGCCGTAGTGTCAATGGGATGCTTTCTAAGAAAATGGGAGCTTATCAGGGAACGTTTTATAATTACTTTACAGGCTTTATAACAAGTTTGATTTTAATGCTTGTTTTGATGATTGTTGGTGTTCAACATATAAATATTTCTTTAGATAAAACGAATTTGATGATGTATTTAGGTGGAATCATAGGGGTTTTTAATATCTTGATTTTAAATATTATTGTTCCTAGAATATCACCTGTTATCCTTACTTTATTAAGCTTTATTGGACAACTTGTCAGTGGGATGGTGATTGATGCTTTTGTATATAACATGTTTTCTATTTCAAAGATTTTAGGATGTTTGATTGTTATTGCTGGTTTAGTGATTTATCAATTAAGTGAAGAAAAAGCATAAAAGAAGATCAGTTTAGATCTTCTTTTTGCTTAATATGAGCTTTTCTTTTTCTGATCTTTTTAATTGTTTAATTTGATACTCTCTTTTTAAAGCCTCGCTTTTATGTTCAAAAGTTTCAAAATAAACAAGTTCGACTGGTCTTCTTGCCTTTGTATATTTAGCACCTTTACCAGCGTTATGGGCTTCAATACGCTTTTCTAGCTGATTTGTCCAACCAGTATAAAGTGTTTGATCACGACACCTTACGATATAAACGTAATTATTTTGTTGTTGAGCCAAAGCCACCATTTCTTTCTTCAGTGACATCATCATCTTCAACAATTCCAAATTCAAAGAAAATACCTTGAACCATTCCTTGTCCTGCTTTTAAAGAAAGAGATTTATCTTCATTACTATCATTTGTAAGTTTTACAAACATATGACCTTCATTATCACTATTATAATAATCACTATCAATAATACCTACTGTATTATTAAGTTGTAAACGATATTTAAATCCTAAACCACTACGAGGATATAAACCTAATACCCAACCATTTTCAATACGTACACGAATACCTGTAGGAATTTTAATAGTTTGTCCTGGATTTAATTCAAAATCAATAGGACTATAGAAATCATATCCAGCTGATCCTTTTGTGGCACGTTTTGGAAGTTGGATGGAATGATAGATTTCTTCTACTTCTTTTTCATTATATTGAGGAAATGAATCCATGAAATCATTTTTAAATTGGTTATATGATACTTTTTCAAATTTTGCGATTTTTTTCATAATTTTTCTCCTTTTTACTTCTCTATTATAGAGGAAAAAAGAAAACAAGAAAATAAATAATTTCATCACTTGACATAGGGAAATGAGATTGTTATTATAAGTGTAAATTACAAGACATAGTATTAAATACTACATAAGATAGTTAAAAGAGGTAATGTGTATGAAAAGAACAAAATTAGATGATCGTGTTTTACCTGTTTATACAAAAGGTGAAGAAATATTTAATATGGTAACTCATATTGTAGGTGGGGCGATGGGAATAGCCGCATTAGTTTTATGTATTATTTTTTGTCATGACGGTTATGGCTTATTTTCAGGGATTGTTTATGGAATTTCGATGATTCTTCTTTATACAATGTCAGCTATCTATCATGGTTTATCACCTAAGCTTAAAGCAAAGAAAATTTTCCAAATTATGGATCATTGCAGTATCTTTGTATTGATTGCGGGAACTTACACACCGGTTTTACTTTGTTCAATAAGAGAAGTTGATGCTAAATGGGCTTGGATTTTATTTGCAGTCATATGGATCATGACAGTGATTGGAATTACGTTAAATGCAATCGATATTAAAAAATATCAAACTTTTTCAATGATTTGTTATTTAGTGATGGGTTGGTGTATTATTTTTAAAATCAATCTCTTACCACAAGCAATAGGAATGAATGGTATTTGGTTACTTGTTTCAGGAGGACTTGCTTATACAATTGGTGTTATTTTCTATGTATTACAAAATAAGATTAAATATATGCATAGTATTTGGCATTTATGGATTTTAGTTGGTTCTATCTTACATTTTTTATGTATTATCTTATATGTTCTTTAGAATTTATAAAAATCATAAATATATTTTTTACAAAGTCCTTTGTTTATATAAACATTGGATTTTTTTATTTTGTAAAAACGTAAAAGAACTATAAAATCAATATTATTTGTGATAGAATGGATTGGACGTCGAATTATTTTAAGTAAAATAATTCGAAAAAAAGTATGGGCCAATAGAGCATAAAAGTATATTTTTTTTTTTTGATTGGCTATAATACAAATACATAAAAAATACGAAAGGGGATATTTGGCGTGAAAATAATAAAAAGAAATGGGCAAGAAGCAATTTTTGATGAAGTAAAAATTACCAATGCAATTATTGGTGCTAATAAAGAAGTTGTTGAAACAGAAAGACTTTCTGAAGAAGAAATAGATAATATTACAAATGACATTAAATATAAATGTCAAAAAATGAAAAGAGCATTAAGCGTTGAAGAAATTCAAAACTTAGTAGAAGATGAATTAATGAAATTAAATGCTTTTTCTGTTGCCAGAAAGTATATTACATATCGTTTTCAAAGAGCACTAGCAAGACAATCTAATACAACTGATGATCAAATTTTAAGTTTGATTGAATGTGCAAATGAAGAAGTTAAACAAGAAAACTCTAATAAAAACCCTACAGTAAATAGTGTACAAAGAGATTATATGGCTGGAGAAGTTAGTAAAGATTTAACAAGAAGAATTTTACTTCCAGAAGATATTGTAAAAGCACATGATGAAGGATTGATTCATTTCCATGATGCTGATTATTTCTCTCAACATATGCATAACTGTGATTTAGTAAATCTAGAAGATATGTTACAAAATGGAACAGTTATTTCAGAAACAATGATTGAAAAACCAAAGAGTTTTTCTACTGCATGTAATGTAGCTACTCAAATTATTGCTCAAGTAGCAAGTTCTCAATATGGGGGACAAAGTATTACATTATCTCATTTAGCACCATTTGTTGATGTAAGTAGACAAAAATTTAGAAAAGAAGTTAAAGAAGAATTTGAAACTATTGGTTTAGAATTAGATGATGAAAAAATCAATGCTTTAGCTGAAGAACGTTTGAAAAAAGAAATTACTAAAGGGGTACAAACAATTCAATATCAAGTTGTTACTTTAATGACAACAAATGGACAAGCACCATTTATTACAGTTTTCATGTATTTAAATGAAGTACCTGAAGGACGTTTAAGAGATGATCTTGCTATGATCATTGAAGAAACACTTAAACAAAGAATGAAAGGTGTTAAAAATGAAAAAGGTGTTTATATTACACCAGCATTTCCTAAATTAATCTATGCTTTACAAGAAAACAATATTGAACCTAATAGTCAATATTATTATTTAACAGAACTTGCTGCAAGATGTTCAGCAAAACGTTTAGTTCCTGATTATATTTCTGAAAAAGTAATGAAAGAATTAAAAGTTGATCAAAATGGAAATGGTCAATGTTATCCATCAATGGGATGTAGATCTTTCTTAACACCTTATATTGATGAAAATGGTAAACCAAAATACTATGGACGTTTCAATCAAGGAGTTGTGACAATCAACTTAGTTGATGTGGCTTGTTCATCAAAAAGAGATATGAATAAATTCTGGAAAATCTTTGATGAAAGATTAGATTTATGTTATAGAGCTTTAATGTGTAGACATGAACGTTTAAAAGGAACACCTAGTGATGTTGCTCCTATTTTATGGCAACATGGAGCATTGGCTCGTCTTAAAAAAGGTGAAACAATTGATAAATTATTATATGGTGGATATTCAACAATTTCTCTTGGATATGCTGGATTATATGAATGTGTTAAATATATGACAGGAAAATCACATACAGATCCAAGTGCTACACCATTTGCAATTGAAGTGATGCAACATTTAAATGATGCATGTACTAAATGGAAAGAAAAAGAAAATATTGATTTCTCACTTTATGGAACACCAATTGAATCAACAACTTATAAATTTGCGAAATGTTTACAAAAACGTTTTGGTAAAATTGAAGGTGTTACAGATAGAAACTATATAACAAATAGTTATCATATCCATGTAACAGAACATATTAATGCCTTTGATAAATTAACATTTGAATCTCAATTCCAAAAATTATCACCAGGTGGAGCTATTTCATATGTAGAAGTTCCAGACATGCAAGATAATATTGATGCGGTATTAGCTGTTATGAAACATATTTATAATAATATTATGTATGCTGAATTAAATACAAAGAGTGATTATTGTATGGCTTGTGGATATGATGGAGAAATTCAAATTGAAAAAGATGAAAATGGTAAGCTTATTTGGGTATGTCCAAATTGTGGAAATAAAAACCAAGATATGATGTCTGTTGCTAGACGTACATGTGGTTATATTGGAACACAATTCTGGAATCAAGGAAGAACACAAGAAATCAAAGAACGTGTATTACACTTATAGAGATGAAATTTTCATCTCTTTTTTTTATATTTATAATAGTTAAAAGCTATGATAAATAATAGGTTATAAGTATTAGTAATAAATTAATTCAAGATTATAATAGAAGCGAAATGGGGGATTAGATGAAAGAGATAGATATGTTACACGGAAGTATTTGGAATAAAATACCATTATTTGCCTTACCTGTTGCTATGACGGCTATTTTAGAACAATTATTTAATGCTTCTGATATTGCGGTTGTTGGTAATTTTACAGGTAAAATGGGAACGATAGCTGTAGCTGCAGTAGGAGCGAATAGTCCTATTATTAGTTTAATTGTGAATTTATTTATTGGTATTGCTTTAGGAACAACAGTGGTCATTGCTAATGCGATTGGGCGTGATGATAAAAAGACTGTTCATCATGCGGTGCATACTTCTATTTTAATGGCAATTGTTGGGGGATTTGTTGTTACGATTATTGGAGAATTAGTTGCTGGTTATGTTTTAAATATGTTAAATGTTCCTCGTGATGTTTATGGACAAGCACTTCTTTATTTAAGAATTTATTTATTAGGTATGCCAGTTATTTTATTATATAACTTTGAAGCAGCTATTTTTAGAAGTGTTGGAGATACTAAAGTTCCTTTAAAAACATTAGTTATTTCAGGAATTATTAATGTTATTTTAAATTTATTTTTTGTAATTGTTTTAAAGATGACAGTTAATGGTGTTGCTATTGCTACTGTTATTTCTAATTTAATAAGTGCAATTATTTTATTAAATAAATTGATTAAAACAGATCAATATATACATGTGAATTTAAAAGAGTTAAGAATCTATAAATTATCACTTGTTAGAATTTTAAAAATAGGAATGCCTGCAGGCATTCAAAGTGCCGTTTTTGCTCTTGCAAATATTGTTATTCAAGCAGCTATCAATAGTTTAGGAACAGTTGTGATTGCAGCTTCAAGTGCAGCCTTTAATGTAGAAATCTTTGCTTATGATATTTTAAATTCTTTTGGGCAAGCTTGTACTACTTTTGTAGGACAAAATTATGGAGCAGGGCAAATTGATCGTTGTAAAAAGACCCTTTATTTGTGTTTGATTGAAGATGCTATTGCTTCAGCTCTTGCAATAGGAATTATTATTGTTTCTGGTAAATTCTTATTATCATTATTTAATAATAATCCACAAGTTATTCAAATTGGCTATACACGTTTAATTATGGTCTTTACAGCCTATATCTTTAGTATGCTCTATGAAGTGATGTCAGGTTATTTAAGAGGGTTTGGTATATCTTTAGTGCCAGCTATTCTTACTTGTATTTGTATTTGTGGAACAAGAGTTTTATGGGTAGAAACAGTATTTAAAAGTTATCAATCATTTACGACTATTATGTGTGCGTATCCTTTAAGTTTATCCCTTACAGCTGTTGCTATCTTTTGTGCTTTGATGTATTATCGACCATCAAAGAAAATGTTAAATAAAAATTAATAAAATGATAGAATGTATCTAAGAGGTGAAAGTATGTATAATCATCAATTAGATACATTTATTGTTGTAGCGGATGTAGGAAGTTTTAATAAAGCTGCAGAAAAGCTCTATATTTCAGCTAATGCAGTTATGAAACAAATTAATTTATTAGAAAGAAATATCGGTTTTCCTTTATTTGAAAGAACCCATACAGGATTAAAGTTAACAGCTTCAGGAAAGTCTTTTTATAAAGATGCAAAATATATCATTCAATATTCAAAAGAAGCTATTTTAAGAGCAAGTCAAATTAAAGATGAACATATTATTCGTTTAGGTGTTTCTTTTACGACACCTGTAGATTATATTATGGATCTATGGAATCAAATGAATGATCAATCTTTAAAATTAGAATTAGTTTCTTTTGAAAACACACCAGAAAACGCTAAAGAAATCATGAAAAACTTTGGTCAAAAAATGGATATTGTAGCAGGAATCTATAGTCAAAATTTATTAAAGGAAAGAAATTGTTTAGCACTTAAACTTTATGAAAGTTCACTTGCTCTAGCAATCCCGAGAACACATCCACTAGCTTCTAAAGAAATAATAAATATAGAAGATTTAACAAATGAAAAAATCTTGATTTTAAAAAAAGGTTATTTAAAAGACATTGATCGTTTAAGAATAGATTTGTTATCTAAAAATCCTTCAATTATTTTAGAAGAAATTTCTTTCTTTAATGTTAAAGCTTTTAATCAATGTGTAAATGAAAATAAATTGATGATTGTTATACCTGAATGGAAAAATATTCATCCAATATTAAAAATCATTCCTGTTCAATGGCATTACACAATTCCTTTTGGCATTATGTATTCAAAACAGCCTTCAAATGATGTTCAGTATTTTCTAAATAAAATCGAAAAGTTACAACCTAAAGGTTAATAGTTATGAAGAAATAGAGAATTCAAAGAGATCTCTATTTTTTATATACTCCTTTTGTAAAGGAGAGATTCAAATGAATAAAAAAATATTAAAAATAGCTTTATTATCAGTATCAATGTTGGTAGCAGTGGCACCTGCTAGCAACGCTAATATTCCTGCTATGAAAGAAGCATTTCCTCAAATACCTCTTTCTATGGTAGAAATGATTACAACAATTCCTTCATTATTTTTAATGATTTCAGTTTTAACAAGTGGTTTTATCGCTAAAAAGATGGGATATAAACAAACTATTATGTTAGGACTAGGAATTGTTGCTATATCAGGGATCATTCCTGTATTTATTGGAAACTTCTATTTAGTATTATTTTCTAGAGCGGCTTTAGGTTTTGGAATTGGTTTATTTAATTCATTGTTGATTGGTTTAATTAGTTATTTCTTTGATGGAAATGAAAGAACAACACTTATTGGTTATCATGAAGCCTTAGGTGGACTTGGTGGTATGTTGATTACATATATTGCAGGTCAACTTATGCATGTAAATTGGCAAGCACCTTTTATCTCTTATGCTATCGCTATTCCGGTATTCTTTATCTTTTGGAAAGTTATTCCCAAAGTTAAAACAGAAGATATTTTACATAAAAATACAAAGCAAGTTGTTGTTAACGATGGAAAAGAAGGAAACTTTTCAATTGTCTTTGTCTTTATGATTTTAATTGTCATAGGGGCAACGCTTAATATGACAATGGGTATTAAAGTATCAAGTTTGATTGTTGAACAAGGTTATGGAAGTGCCAGTGATGCAAGTACAGTCATTATGTTACTTAGTTTAGGTGCGATGATTTCAGGTTTTCTATTTGGTAAAATGTATAAGCTTTTCAAGAATTATATTATGTCTGTAGGATTTACAATTACAGCACTCGCAATGTTTATTATTGGCATTTCTAATACATCATGGATGACCGTTTTAGGTGGATTTTTAGTAGGCTTTGGTTTTAGAGTCATGATGCCATGTCTTACAAATATCGTTAACAGTTCTCATCTTAAAAATCCAACATTAGCGACATCATTACTTCTTGTGGCTTATAATTTAGGAAGTGCTTTTGCTCCTTATGGAAGTATGATTATTCTAAAGTTCTCTTGGACAAGTGATTTAAGAGGTATTTTCTATGTAGATGGTATTGGTTTTATTTGTTTAGCAGTGATTGTTTTTATTGTAAATAAGGTAAAAGGAAAACAATCATGCAAAGAGTAATGATTTCAGTAAATCAACAAGATAAAGAAAAACTTCTACATTTATTAGAAGTGAATCAATATAAATATGTAGAATATAGAAATCAAGACAAGAGTTTATTTGAAATATTTGTTTATGGTTATCAAACGAATTTACTGATTGAACTTATAAGAAAATATCAAGTAAAATATAATATAGATGTCTATTTGTTGAATCAAGTAAAGTTTTATTAAAAGGAGAACATATGTTAAAAAGAAAATTAGGACAAGGTTTAGAAGTATCAAGTTTAGGCCTTGGTTGTATGACCATGGTTGGTAAAGATAGAAAAGAAATGATTCATTTATTAAGAGAAGCTGTTCAATTAGGTGTCAATTTTTTTGATACAGCAGAAATCTATGGACCTTATTTAGATGAAGAACTTGTTGGAGAAGCATTAGCTCCTGTAAGAAATCAAGTCATTATTGCAACTAAATGTGGCTTAAGAATGGAAAATGGTAAACAAGTTGTTGATGGAAATCTTGAAGGAATCAAGAAATCTTTAGAAGGTTCTCTTAAAAGATTAAAAACGGATTATATTGATTTATATTATTTACATCGTGTGGATCCTAATGTACCCATTGAAGATATTGCATATTTAATGAAAGATTTTATTAAGCAAGGGAAAATCAAACATTGGGGATTATCAGAAGCAGGAATTGAAACAATCAAAAAAGCCCATGCAATATGTCCTTTAACAGCCGTAGAAAGTGAATATTCAATGATGTGGAGAGAACCAGAAAACAAGCTTATTCCTTTACTTGAAGAACTAGGAATTGGTTTTGTACCTTTTGCTCCATTGTGTAAAGGATTTTTAAGTGATGCTTATGATAAAAATGGTTTTCATGCAAAGTTAAATGCACCAAGATTTAGCGAAGAAGCACTTAAAAAGAATCAGGTCGTGGTTGATCTTGTAAATAAGATTGCAAAAGAAAAAAAGGCGACAGTGGCACAAATATCTTTGGCTTGGGTATTAGCACAAAAAGATTTTATTGTACCTATTCCAGGAACAACAAAGTTAGAAAGATTAAAAGAAAATATAAAAGCAACTGAAATCAAATTTACAAAAGCAGAAGTTGAATCAATGAATCAAGCATTATCTCAAATGGATATCGAAAGTAGAAGATTTGAACCAGGTTCTGATTTTGAAAAAAGAGTTGGTTTATAAAGGCGAGACATTCTCGCTTTTTTGTTATGAAAAAAATTTAATGGATTGATAAATTTGTAAAAAAATGTCGATTATATCTAAAAAATGTGTAATACTGAAAGAAGTGAGGAAAGGAGAATAAGGTGAAAGATATTTATTTATTACTAACAAAATCGGATACATTTATTTCTAAAGCTATTTATTTAATGACACAGGACAGTTATACACATATTTCTATCTCTTTTGAAGAAAATTTACAACCGATGTATAGTTGTGCTAGAAAATATACTTATTCTCCAATTCCTGCAGGAATTAGAAATGAGTCATTTGAAAAGGGATTCTATAATAAAAATCAACATATTCCTTGTGCATTATATAAACTTACTGTTAAGAAAGAGATATATTATAAGGCAAAATTTATTTTAGAATCTATTTTAAATCATTCTCAAGATTATAAATATAATTTAATGGGATTGATCTTATGTAAATTGGAAGTTCCTTATCGCAGAAATCATTATTATTTCTGTTCAGAATTTGTAAGTGAAATCTTGGCTTATAGTCAAGCTATAGAATTACCGAAGCTTCCTTGTTTAATGAAACCATCGGATTATTTATTATTTGAAGAATTAGAGTGTTTATATCAAGGAAATATTGGAGAACTTATAAAATATAGAGGCTTATGTTAAAGGATGATACATCCTTTTTATTATATCAATAGAATCTATAAAGAATTGTTGTATAATAGGAAAATATGAAAAGAGGAATTGAAATGAATTATGCAGAAATTAAGAATTTTGATATCGCTAATGGCTTAGGAGTTAGAGTTTCTTTATTTGTATCAGGATGCACGCATCATTGTAAGAATTGCTTTAATCAAATGACATGGGATTTTAAATATGGAAAAGAGTTTAATCAAGAAGTAGAAGATTTAATTATTGATTATTTAAAGCCAGAACATATAACAGGATTGTCTTTACTTGGAGGAGAACCAATGGAACCAAGTAATCAAAGAGCGTTATTACCGTTTATTAAAAGAGTGAAAGAACTTTATCCACAAAAGGATATTTGGTGTTATACAGGTTATCTCTTTGATCAAGAACTTTTAAGTGAAAGTCGTGCAAGATGCGAAGTAACTGATGAGTTGTTATCTTATATCGATGTTCTAGTAGATGGTAAGTTTGTAGAGGAACTAAAAGATTTAAGTTTAAAGTTTAGAGGATCATCAAATCAAAGGATTATAGATGTAAAAGAAAGCTTAGAAAAAAAAGAAATTATTTTATATAAAGATTTGAATGAAAATAGAAATTTTCAAAAATATGAATAAGACGATATACACTACATAATTAGATAAAATTATGCTATAATATTTTCGTTAATTATAGAGGGAGTAGAATATGATAGGATTTTATAGTTATACTGTCATTCTTACATATTTATCATTAGTTTTTGCAATGGTAGGAATCCACTTATCAGTCATTGGACTTTATCAATGGTCATTCATTTGTTTAATGATGTGTGGTATTTGTGATACCTTCGATGGAATGGTCGCAAGAAGTAAGAAAAATCGTACAGAAGAAGAAAAGAAGTTTGGGATTCAAATAGATTCTTTATGTGATCTTATTTCTTTTGGTGTTTTTCCAGCAATACTAGGATATAATTTAGGATTATCTTCAGTAGGATGGCTTGCTATTGAAATACTTTATGTATTAGCAGCAGTTATTCGTTTAGCTTATTTTAATGTTACTGAAGAAACAAGACAGCAACAAACAACAGAAAAAAGAAAGTATTATCAAGGTTTACCAGTTACAACTTCAGCCTTTATTTTACCTTTTGCATTTGCTTTAAGATATGTTATTTTTGGTTTAGATTACTTATATGGAACTTTAATGTTAATTACAGGTATTTTATTTGTTGTTGATTTTAAAGTACCAAAATTAAAAGGGAAAGGAATTATTGCACTAGGTTTTTTAGTTGTTATTGAACTTGTGCAAATTCTTTGTTTTTCATGATTAAAGATCGTCAAGGACATATCGTTAAAGAATTAGAAGGGCAAAATCAATTATTAAAAAAATTATATAGCACATCTGCTGGTAGATGTGCTTTAAAAATCTTAGTATCACCATTTGTTACACATTTAGGTGGTTTATATATGTCTTCACCACTTTCAAAGACAAGTATTTCTTCGTTTATTAAAAATAATGATATTGATATGAGTCAATATGAAGAAAAGAAATATAAAAGTTATAACGATTTCTTTACAAGAAGAATAAAAGATGGTAAAAGACCATTTGATGTTTCTAAAGATGTATTGATGGCACCTGCTGATAGTAAACTTACCTATTATCCAATTCATGATGATACGATTTTAGAAATTAAAGATACAAAATACCAATTAAAAGATTTATTACAAGATGAAACTTTAGCTAAAGAATATGATGGTGGAATGTGCCTTGTATTTCGTTTAGCTGTTGATGATTATCATCATTATAGTTATGTAGATGATGGTCAAATTGTTTCACATAAGAAAATAAAAGGTATTTTTCATACTGTTAATCCTATCGCAAATGATTATTACCCTATATACAAAATGAATAGTAGAGAGTACACTGTGATTGATTCAAATAACTTTGGTAGAATGATTCAAATGGAAGTCGGAGCGATGATGGTTGGTAAAATTGTCAATTATAAACATACTATCGCGACAAAAGGAGAAGAAAAGGGTTATTTTGAATTCGGAGGGTCAACAGTTGTATTGATTTTGAAAAAAGATACTGTCAAAATAGATGATGATATTATCAAGAATTCTAGTGAGAATGTGGAAACAAGAGTATTACTAGGACAAACGATAGGACATAAAGGGGTGTAAAGATGTCGAAGGTTATAGCAATTACAAATCAAAAGGGTGGCGTTGGTAAAACAACGACAAGTGTTAATTTGTCAGCGGCACTAGCTAAGATGAATTATAAAGTTTTGCTTATAGATATGGATCCTCAAGCAAATGCAACACAAGGTATTGGTATCGATAGAGATTATATTGAATTATCAACATATCATGTTTTAACAGGAGAAGTTGGTTTAGAAAAAGTAATTCAACATTCTTATATTGAAAACCTAGATGTTGCACCAGGAGAAATAGATTTAGCAGGGATAGATTTAGAATTAGCACATGTAAAACAAGGAAGAGAAGTGCGTTTAAAACAATCATTAGATAAAATTAAAGATTATTATGACTTTGTTTTTATTGATTGTCCACCAGCCCTTGGTTTATTAAATACAAATGCATTAACTTCATGTGATACAGTACTTATCCCAGTACAATGTGAATACTATGCACTTGAAGGTTTAACACAACTGTTAAATACAATTAAATTAACACAAAATCATTTTAATAAAAAACTTTCTATTGAAGGTTTATTATTAACAATGTTAGATCAACGTACAAATTTAGGATTGGAAGTTTCTCAAGAAGTAAGAAAGTATTTTAAAGAAAAAGTTTATAAAACTGTTATTCCAAGAAATATTAAATTATCTGAGGCACCAAGTGCAGGAATCTGTATTTTTGATTATGATGGATCTTCTGTTGGTGCTCAAGCTTATAAAGAACTTGCAAAGGAAGTGTTGAGTAGAAATGGCTGAGAAAAAGAAAAAATTAAATAAAGGATTAGATGCTATTTTTGGTGGAGATATTACATCATTAATTGATGATATTGAACATAATACACCTGAAAGTAGTCAAGAAAAAATCAAATTAGATGAAATTAGACCTAATCCTTATCAACCAAGAAAAGTATTTGCTGAACAAGCTTTAAATGAACTTGCTTTATCAATTCAAGAACATGGTATTTTCCAACCAGTTATTTTAAAGAAATCTGTTCAAGGATATGAAATTGTTGCTGGTGAAAGAAGATGTCGTGCAGCTAGAATGGCACATTTAGAAGAAGTTCCAGCAATTATTGTTGATTTTAGTGATCAACAAATGATGGAAATTGCTTTATTAGAAAATATTCAAAGAGAAGATTTAAATGCCATCGAAGAAGCACAAGCTTATCAAACGATGATGGAAAAGCTTAAACTTACACAAAATGAGTTAGCTAAACGTATTGGAAAATCAAGAACACATATTACAAATACACTTAGATTATTGAACTTACCTGAAAAGATTCAAGAATATGTATTAGATGGTTCTTTATCAATGGGACATGCAAGAGCTTTAATTACATTGGATAAAGAAAGAGCATTAAAGATTGCTAAAAGAGTAATTGATGAAAAATTATCTGTTAGAGATGTTGAAAATATTGTAAAAGGTTTTGAACTTCAAGAAGCTAGAAAGAATAAACCTAAGGTTGAAAAACCTAAAGAATATCAATATGTTGAAGGATTACTTAGAAAAAAATATCGTACGAGAATCAAAGTAGATGATAAGTCTATTACAATTAAATACTCTGACACAGATGATTTAAATAGATTATTAGAATTAATGGGTGTTATTGAAGAAAGCTAGAAGTCGTAAGACTTCTTTTTTTGTGACAAAGTATGAAACATGTAATAGAGCGGTGGTAAACGCTATCAAATATAAAATAAGCATTATATACTGTAAGTAGATAAAATATTTAGCAAAACTATTGAAAAATAGTGACGCAAAGCTACAGAGCTGAACCATAGAGAAGCTGGCTGAGTTGCAATGATTTAGGGCACAGCTTTTCTATGGTTTTTTATTTAGGGAGGAAGAAAAAATGTTAAAAAAAGTTTTAGCTTATGTGATTGCTTTAGTGATGGTTGTTTCGTATTTTATAGGTAGTGTTTCAGCAAAGAGTGAAGATTATATGACATTACCAGTTCAGCTGTATGATTATGATGCAGATGGTTTATTTTATGAATATGCTCTTTATAAAGGCATGGATACTTTTGGATTGGGCGAATCTAATAATGAAGGAATGACACAAGGTTTAGTCGCAAGTAAACTAGGAGATGATGGACTTCCAGTTTATACAAAAAGTGCTGTTGAAAATGCAGCAAAAACAATTCAAGAAAATTTAGTTTCAGGGAAAAATGATGAATCTCTTACTAGATATTCAATATTTAATACATTTGCAACTTATAAACAAGCCCAAGGAAGTACCTATACAAAAGATGACGTACTAGGAAATGAACAAAATTATTTCTATGATCGTTGGAATTTAGAAAATATTCAAGCTTCTAAAACAAATGGTATTCTTCATTCTGGAGTGGGTACGGTTTGGCAACAAGATACAGATGGTGTTGTTAATTATGGTGTAAAAGATCATCTTAAAAAAACAATAGATGTAGAAGCAAATGCAGAATATAAATTTGATTGTTGGAGAGATGGTGGAGAACATGCTCTTAAATACCAAATTAAAGATAGTAATGGAAATGTTTTAGATGATAATGGAAGTAATATAACATTTACGGCAACAACTTCAAAAGTTATATTAGACATTTATAAAGATGATGATTATCAAGGAAGATTAAAATTCTCAATTCCAAAACTTACAAAAGAAGGTGTAACATCTAAAAATTATTTGGGTGATAATCGAGAAGGTAGTAACTTTATTAAAGAAGGTTGGACATCAGAAAAATACCAAGATAATTCCTATATCGATAAGGATAATGGTGAAATTATTCATGGTGATAATTATTGGAAACAAGATGGAGATGGTGTTGTTTGTTTAAAGGATTCATCTATCGTTTTGAATACAGATATTCCAACAGATCAAAATATCAAATTAACTTATTATTTAGGATATGGTTATAATGCTGACGGCATGACAATAGATCTTTTAGATTCTAATAATAAAGTTTTAGTAGAAAAATTAAAATTAGAAGATAAAGAAGGTGGAGAATATACTTTAACTACATTTGTTCCTCAAGGTACTGGAACAGTAAAAGTAAGAATTAATGGTAAAGAAAATTCTAGAATTGCTGCGATGACAATTACTCCTCTTGGACAAGTATTGCCATTAGGTGATTATAATGATACTGTTTTAAAATATAAAAATAATCAATTAAAAACAGTAGAAGATTGTTCAAGTTGTATGGATTATGCTTATTTAAGATTAAAAAACTTCTATAATACAGATTTCTATCTTAATAAAAAATCTAATAAATATAATCAAATGGTATTAAGAAAAATTGTAGAAGATAATACAAATAAATATTATTTTGATTCTAGTAAAACAACAACTTATGATGAAACAAATAAATCATTCTATAATAATGAAGATGAAGGTATTTCAACAGGATTCTTCCCTTTAGATTATATGGATGGTGAAAAAATGAGTGATCAAAATGGTGATGATGCACAAGATCATAATTATCATTTTGCTATGAAAGTTGATGGTGATTTTATTTATAAAAAAGGATCAAATCAATTCTTTGACTTTACTGGAGATGATGATGTTTATGTTTTCATCAACGGTCAATTAGCAGTAGATTTAGGTGGAGCACATAAAGAATTATCTACAAGTTTAGATATTGAAAAATATGCAAGTGAAAATGGAATAAAAAATGGTGAAAAATGTCATTTCCAAATGTTCTATTTAGAAAGACATACAACAACTAGTAACTGTAAAATTCAAATAAATTTAAAAATTGGAAATCATGTGGAATATAAATTTGAAAGTGGAACTGAATGTAAAACACCTCCACAAGATATTTTAGATTTAGTACCAGTAGATGAAAATGAATATTTTGAAGGTGATGTTGTTCAAATTGCTGATCAAAATAAAACTTTTGAAAATTATGTAGATTTAGAAAATAAAGGTGTATGGAAATTTGTAGGATGGGATAAAGAAAATCAAGTAATGACAACTGAAGATATTCAATTTGTAGGTACATGGATTTTTATTCCTGATAATTTCAAAGTTAAATATGAATTTGTAAGTGGTACAAAAGGTAAAGAATTACCACAAGAAATTTTAGATATGTTACCAAATGATCTTGAACATTTAACAAGAAATCAAATTATTGAAGTTGAAAATAATTTTAAGAAAGAAATTAAAGTAAAAGATGGTGTATGGAAATTTAAATCATGGGATAAAGATTCAGTAACGATTGAAGATAAAGATGAATTCTTCAAAGGTGTTTGGGAATTTACAGCTAATGAAGAACCTACACAAAATGTTCAAAAACCTGAAAATAATCAAAAAGGCAATACAAACAAAACACAAAATATTACAAAACAAACGAAAACATCAAAAGTAAAAACAGGAGATGATACAGCACTCTTCATGTATAGTTTAATGTTATTAGTAGCACTTTTAGGATTTATGCTTGTATTAAGAAAGAAAGTAAGATAAGGACTTGTTAATAAGTCCTTTTTCTATGCGATAAAGTTATAGCAGATTGCAAAATTGATATTGTACATCTGAGCTTTTTTATTTCAAAATATAAGTAAGAAAAGAGGAAATATTATGGAATATCAAACATTAAATAATGGGTTAAAAATCCCAACAATAGGATTTGGTGTCTTTAGAGTACCAGATAAAAAAGAATGTGAAGAATCAGTTTATCAAGCAATTAAAGCAGGCTATCGTTTAATTGATACAGCTGCTTCTTATACCAATGAAGATGCTGTAGGAGCAGGTGTTAAAAGAGCAATTGATGAAGGTATTTGTACAAGAGAAGATTTATTTATTACTTCTAAAATGTGGGTTCAAGATATGCAAAACTATGAAACTGCTAAAAAAGCAATTGATGCATCTATTGAAAAAAGTGGTTTAGGATATTTAGATTTATATTTATTACATCAAGCGATGGGAGATTATTTCAGTGCTTGGAGAGCCATGGAAGATGCTTATAAAGAAGGTAAGTTAAAAGCCATTGGTGTTTCTAACTTTTATGCACATGTTCTTGTCAATTTTGTTCATACAGTAGAAATTAAACCGATGGTCAATCAAGTAGAACTCCATCCATATTACACACAAGAAAAAGCAATTGAAACAATGAAAAAATTAGATGTTATTCCAGAAGCATGGGCACCATTAGGTGGAGGAAGATATAATCCATTTGAAGATGAAATGTTAAAAGGAATTGCAGCTAAATATAATAAGTCTGTAGGACAAGTAATTCTAAGATGGAATGTACAAAGAGGAGTTGTTGTTATTCCAAAATCAACACATGTAGAAAGAATAAAAGAAAATATAGATATCTTTGATTTTGAATTAAATGAAGAAGAAATGAAACAAATTTCATCATTAGATATGGGACAAACAGGATCAAGAGCTAAACACTTTGACACTGAGTTTGTGGAAATGTGCTTGGCTAAAAAAATTCATGATTAATAGTAGCGTGATTATTTTCAATTAATGAAATAATCATGCTTTTTTTAATGGAGGTGTTAAGATAGCTTTAGAAAAAGCGGAGGATATGAAAATGAAAAAATTTCCAGAAGGATTTTTATGGGGTGGCGCTGTTGCTGCTAACCAATATGAAGGTGGATGGAATGAAGGAGGAAAAGGTGTTTCTGTTTCAGACTGTGCCCATCATCATTTAGATGTAGATGTTCAAGATTATGCAAAACAAAATGAAATTTCTACAGAAGAAATCTTAAAAGCAATGAAAAGTGATGATACAAGTCTTTATCCTAAAAGACATGGTTCAGACGGGTATCATCATTATAAAGAAGATATTAAATTATTTGCTGAAATGGGATTTAAAGTATTTAGACTTTCTATTGCTTGGTCACGTATTTTCCCTAATGGAGATGATAAAGAACCAAATGAAGAAGGTTTAAAATTCTATGATGATGTTTTTGATGAATGTCATAAATATGGAATTGAACCATTGGTAACAATGTCACATTATGAACCACCAATCAATTTAGTATTAAATTATAATGGATGGTATGACCGTGAAGTTATTGATATGTTTGTAAAATATGTAGATGTTATTACTAATCGTTATAAAGATAAAGTAAAATATTGGCTTACTTTTAATGAAGTAGATTCAATGATTAGACATCCTTATACAACAGGTGGACTTGTAAGAGATCGTTTTGAAGGTAAAAACTTTACAGAAGTTATTTTCCAAGCAATGCATCATCAATTTGTAGCAAGTGCTCTTGCAACAAAAATTGCACATGAAAAAAATCCAGATTGTAAAGTAGGATGTATGCTTACTAAATTAACTTACTATCCATATACTTGTAAACCAGAAGATGTTTTACAAGCACAACAAGATATGAGAAGTACTTATTGTTATAGTGATACTCAAGTCTTTGGTGAATATCCTGCATATTTATTAACTAAATTTAAAAATGAAGGTCTAAATATTAAAATGGAAGAACATGATTTAGAAATCATGAAAAAATATCCAGTCGACTTTGTTTCATTTAGTTATTATTCATCAAGTTGTGTTGCTAAAGATGATGCCGGATTAAAGAAAACAGCTGCTAATACTAATATTGCGATTAAAAACCCTTATATTCCAAGTTCTGATTGGGGATGGCAAATTGATCCAATCGGTTTAAGAGTTTCTTTAGTAGATTTATATGATCGTTATAGAAAACCATTATTTATTGTAGAAAATGGTTTAGGTGCTAAAGATGAACTTGTAAATGGAACAGTTGATGATCAATATCGTATTGATTATTTTGATGCTCATTTTAGAGAAATGTATAATGCAATCTATGAAGATGGTGTTGATTTAATGGGTTATACATCTTGGGGATGTATTGATTTAGTATCTGAAAGTACTAAACAAATGTCTAAACGTTATGGATTTATTTATGTAGATGCAGATGATTTAGGTAATGGTACTTATAAAAGATATAAGAAGAAATCATTTGATTGGTATAAAAAAGTGATTGAATCAAATGGTGCTTGCTTATTTGAAGATTAGAGATTCTTTGAATCTCTTTTTCTTTATATAAAGTGACAGATAAGCAATAAAGTTGTATGATAATCACGGTGATGAAATGAAAAGAGAAAAGACAAAACAAATTGTAACAGGAGCTTTTATGGCAGCACTTTTTGGAGTGTTATCGGTTGTGAATGTTTATACAGGAACGATGTTTGATATTATTTTTATTTATCTGATGACAGTTGCATTAGCTTATTATACGTTTAAGTTTAATGAAAAGATGGCTGTTCTTGTTCTGTTTACAAGTACGTTTATTTTATTTTTAACAGGTGAATTATTTTTTACTTTGTATTCTTTCTTTACTTTACCATTAGGTATTTTATATATTTATTGTTTGAAAAGGGATATTGATGGTAAATGGATTTTAAGAATATATAGTATGTTGAAGAATTTTGTTGTTTTATTTTTATTAAATTCTTTATTAGGTTTAAATACTTTTACAGATGCTAAAGATATTTATTATAGTATTGTAAGTATTCTTCCTTTTTTAGAAAGTGATTTTTTAAAGAATGGAATGTTTATTATTTTATGGATTGTTTTATCATTTTCGGAGGTTTATATTATTAAGGTTTATACGAATCTATTTATCTTAAGAATGAATAAAAATAAGATGATGAAATAAATGAATTCATGTATAATATAAGGTAATAAAGAGGAGGGTATTTCATGATTAAGAAGCTGATGCAACTTAGAAATACAATAGTTGCTTTATTAGGAGTAGAATATGTATTAGCTTTATTAACTTATATGTTTTTACAAAATCGTATTACATTATCATTAATGATTTATATTTTGATTAAAAATGTAGTATGTATTATTGTTTTATATTATCTCCATAATATGTTCAATGAAATGACTTATAGTGTTAAAGAAGCACTCAATGATGAAACAAAGAATGCTTTGATTTTTGGTGGAATAGGTCTTATTAAATATGATGAAAATAGAAATGTTGTATGGGTCAGTGATTTATTGCATGAACTTGGTATAAAAATTGTTGGTAAAAAATTGCTTGAATGGCAACCCTTACTAGCAACACTTTTTGAAGATGAAGATGTTAGAACAATTGATATTAATTCTAGAAGATATGAAGTATATAATTCTAGAAATAATCGTTTGCTATTTTTAAAAGATGTAACAGATTTAACAACGATTGAAAAAGAATATAATGATCAACAACTTTGTGTTGCCTATTTAACAATTGATAATTATGATGATTCTATTGAATATGCTGATGAACAAAAATCAGTAATGATTGAAACTATTTCTAGACAAATGATTTTTGATTGGGCTAAAGATAATGGGATTATTTTAAAAAGATATAAAGAAGATGGGTATTTAGCTATCTTTAATGAAAGAATTTATCGTAAACAAGTAGAAGTTCGTTTTTGTATTTTAGATGAATTTAAACAAAAAATGGAATCAATTGGAGCGGTCATGTCTTTATCAATGGGAATTGGTAGAGGATCTAAAGTTTTACGTGAATTAGATGAACTTGCATTTAGTGCTATTTCTTTATCTTATTCACGTGGTGGAGATCAAGTAGCGGTTAAAACATTAGATGAAGAAATTCGTTATTTTGGTGGAAACAGTGAAAATAGCGAAAAAGCTAATCGTGTAAGAGCACGTGTTATTTCACAAACACTAGCAAGTTTAGTAAAACAAAGTAAAAATATCCTTATTATGGGACATAAACAATCTGATTTAGATTCTTTTGGAGCAAGTTTGGCTGTCGCAAAATTTGTTAAAGCATTTGAAAAAGATGCTTATGTGATTGTTGATGAAAATTCTTTAGAAGAAAAAACAGGAAATATTGCACGTCGTTTAATGGCGGAAGATTTATACAAAGGAAGAATTATTTCGCCAATGAAAGCAATCGACCTTATTGACAGTGATACATTACTTATTTGTGTAGATAATCATAAGCCAACACTTGCTATTAGTGAAGAGGTTTTAGATAAAGCAGAGAAAATTGTTGTTATTGATCATCATCGTCGAGGGGAAGACTTTGTTGATTCGCCAATCTTAACTTACTTGGAACCTGCGGCTTCTTCGACTGTAGAATTAGTTGTAGAATTATTTGAATACCAAAGAGTAGAAATAGAAGTTTTACCAACAGAAGCAACGATTATGTATGCAGGGATGTTGGTGGATACAAATTATTTTAGAAATCATGTTGGTTCACGTACTTTCCAAATTGCATCTAAGCTTAAAGAAAAACAAGCAAATGTCGCAAAAGCATATGAATTTTTACAAGATGATTATAAAACAACACAAGAAAAAATGTCTATTTCTGCTAATGCTTATCGTTTTGGAAATGATATACTAATAGCGTATGGAAATGAAGAAGAGATTTATACAAGACCTCTACTAGCGAAAGTTGGTAATGAGTTATTAAATATTGCTGAGATAAAAGCGGTATTTGTTGTTGGACGCGTAGATAAGGATAAAATTGCTATTTCTGCTCGTTCTAAAACAGAGGTTAATGTACAGTTGATTATGGAAAAACTTGGTGGTGGTGGCCATTTTTCAATGGCAGCATGTCAAGTTGAAGAAGAAACTGTTAAGAAAGCGATTGATAGATTAGAAGAAGCTATTGATCAATATTTGGATGAAAGAGGGTAAAAAAGATGAAAGTAGTTTTATTAGAAGATGTTAGAAAAGTAGGTAAAAAAGGTGATGTTGTCAATGTATCTGATGGATATGGACAAAACTTTTTAATTAAAAATAAATTAGCTGTTAAAGAAACAGCAGGTGCTAAAAAGATTTTAGAACAACAAAAAGAAGAAGCAAGATTACAAGATATTGAAAATAAGAAAAATGCAGAGACATTAAAAGAAAAAATTGAAGGTATTACTTTAGAATTTGTTTTAAAATCTGGTAAAGATGGTAAAACATTTGGAAGTGTTTCAACAAAACATATTGTTGAACAATTAAGAGAAAAATATGATATTAGAGTAGATAAAAGAAAATTTATCAATGCTCATCCAATTGGAGCATTAGGATATTCAAATTTAAAAGTTGAGCTATATAAAGGAGTTATCGCTACTATTAGAGTTCACTTATCAGAAAAATAGGAGGAAGATTTATGCCTAGAGTTTTCCCACATGATTTAGAAGCAGAACGCTCGTTATTAGGTTCAATGCTTATTTCAAAAGAAGCTTGCCAAGATATTTTAAATAAGTGTGAAGATAGAGATTTTTATGAAGAATCACATAAAGTATTATTCAATGCAATGAGTGAACTCTCAAGACAAAATATTCCTGTTGATGTAACAACCATTACTTCTTATTTATTAGATCATAGTCAATTAGATAAAGTTGGTGGTGTAGAATACTTAAGACAATTAAGTGATTCAGTTCCAACTTTAGCACATAGTGAATATTATTTAAAAATTATTCATAACAAATCGATTTTAAGAAAGATCATCAATGAAACAACAAAAATAGCAGAAAATGCTTTTGGAGATATTGAAGATATTGATGGTTTTATTGATGAAAGTGAAAAAACAATGTTGGCCATTACGAGAGATCGTAATGCAGGAGAATTCGTTGACGTTAAAAAAGTCATTAGAGAAGTGACAGATCGTTTAAATAAGTTACAAAGTATTGATGGTAATATTTCGGGTATTCGTACAAATTTTAGAGATTTAGATAAAATAACATCTGGACTCCAAAAAGGAGATTTGATTATTTTAGCTGCACGTCCCGCAATGGGGAAAACAGCCTTTGCTTTAAATATTGCACATAATGTAGCTTTTAAATCAGAAGATCCTGTAGCTATCTTTTCGTTAGAAATGCCTGCAAGTCAATTAGTACAAAGAATTATTTGTTCAATGGGTGGAATAGAAGGTTCTACAATGAGAACAGGTGAAATCTTAAAAACAAATGCGAATAAATACTATGCAGCTGCTGAAAGAGTCAGTAAATGCAATTTATATATAGATGATACCCCTGGTATTAAAATTAATGAAATTGTTGCAAAATGTCGAAAGTTAAAACAAGAACATGGGTTAAAGTTAATTGTTATTGACTATCTTCAATTGATTACTGGAAGTTCTAATAATCGAGAATCAAGACAACAAGAAGTTTCAGATATATCTAGACAATTAAAAATGTTAGCCAGAGAATTAGATGTTCCTGTTATTGCTTTGTCACAGTTATCACGTTCGGTTGAACAAAGACCAAATAAACGTCCAATGATGTCTGACTTGCGTGAATCAGGAGCTATCGAACAAGATGCCGATATCGTTACTTTTATTTATCGAGAAGGATATTATAAAGCAAGTGAAGGTAAAGAAGAGGAAGATAATGGTTTAACAGAAATTATTATCGCTAAACATAGAAATGGAGCAACAGGTGAAGTTAACCTTGCTTTTGAAAAGAATTTTAGTAGATTTACAGATTTAGCACCTATTGGCCCTGATGGAAGTGGCGCAGGTGTAAGAGATGTAAGAGGTTAGGAGAAGAAAGAATGTATCACCAATATCGAGAAGGATATATAGAAGTTATATGTGGATGTATGTTTGCAGGAAAAACAGAAGAATTGATTAGACGAATCAATGTTTTATCTTATGCGAAACAAAAAATATTAGTATTTAAACCTAAAATAGATGATCGCTATTCAGAAATAGAAATTGCATCACATTCAGGAAGAAAAGTTCCTTGTTTTGCAATTGATGATCCAGAAGAAATCTTAGATAAAGTGACAGATGATGTACAGGTTGTCGCTATTGATGAAGTTCAATTTTTTAATTCAAAGATCGTAGATGTTTGTGAATATCTTGCTGATAAAGGCGTTCGTGTCATGGTTGCAGGTTTAGATAAAGACTTTAGAGGTGAAGCATTTGGTGTAATGCCTGAACTTCTTACAAAAGGAGAATTTGTGACAAAGCTTACAGCTGTTTGCGCAAAATGCGGCTCACCGGCTACACGTACACAAAGACTTGTAGATGGTAAACCAGCATCTTTTGATGATCCTGTTGTTTTAGTAGGAGCAGTTGATCATTATGAACCAAGATGCAGACATTGTCATGAAGTTGTCAACAAACCTATAAAAATTAAAAGAAGAACTAAAAGTTCACAATAAATTAACATAGATTCATTATTATAAGGGTGTAAAAGAAAACCTCCCCTTAATATAAACAAAGAAAAGGCACATGTTGAGATAACATGTGTTCTTTTTTATATCATCTAATAAATAATTATCAATATGATAAAAAATAATTGATTTATACACTTAAATAGTGTACTATTCTAATAACTACTAGAGGGGAAGTGGTAATTTGAAAATAATATCTTTACAACTAGAGATATTCATCATCATTATTATAGGATACATATTTGCTAGAAAGGGGATTATTACTAAAGAAGTTAGAAAAAAATTAACAGACATTGTTATTGATCTTATATTACCGTGTGCCATTATTAAATCATTTATGATGAAATTAACACCAGAAATCATAAGAGATACAGTTGTTATTTTTATTGTTTCTTTTATTATTCAACTTTCTTATAGTGTATTTAATCGTATTTTTTATAATCGTTTTGATGATTCAAAAGCAATCATTCTAAAATACGCGACCATTGTTTCTAATGCAGGATTTATGGGATTACCGATTGTTGAAAGTATTTATGGGCAAACTGGTTTATTATATGCTTCAATTGCTTTAATTCCACAAAGAATTTTTATGTGGAGTGCTGGACTTTCGTTATTTACGCAAACAGATTCTAAAAGTATGATCAAAAAAGTTGCACTTCATCCATGTATTATTGCTGTTTATATTGGTATTGCTTTAATGATTATAGAAAGTATAGGAATTATTTTACCAACTTTTATGTTAAATACGATCAATGCAATAGGAGGATGTACAACAGCTTTAAGTATGTTGATTATAGGAGCTATTTTAAATGATGTGAAATGGTCTGAACTTGTAGAAAAATCAAGTTTATATTATTCAAGTATACGCTTGTTAATTATTCCTATTACTATTTTTATATGTTTATCTTTATGTCAGATGAACTCTTTAGTAATTGGAGTATCTGTACTTTTAGCTGCTATGCCTGCTGGAAGTACAGCAGCGATGTTAGCACAAAAATATAATCAAGATGTGATATATGCTTCTAAAATCATTGTTGTTTCAACAATATTGTCTTTAGTAACATTGCCAATGATTTCTATTTTAGTAAAAGGGGGATGATGATATGGAAATTGCGGTAACAGCTAGAAATTATAATTCAAAAAGTGTTAAATATATGGAAGATTTAGGTTATACAGTAAAGGTCTATGAAAATTGTACTTTAATGAGTGAGGATGAACTGTATGAATGTTTAAAAGATGCAGATGGAGCTATTGTAAGCGTAGAAGCATATACAAAACATCTTTTACAGCGATTGCCTAATTTAAAGGTTATTTCTAGAAGAGGTATAGGATATGATGCAATCGATGTAGAAGCATGCAAAGAATTAGGAATTGCTTTTACAAGAACTTTAGGGGCAGTTGAAGCGCCTGTTGCTGAACAGGTTTTAGCTTATATGTTATATTTTGCTAGAAGAGTAGATTTACAAAGTCAAATATTAAAATCAGGAATATGGAATCGATCATTGAAATTAGGACTTAAAGGAAATACATTAGGGCTTATTGGTTTTGGTGGTATTGGAAAAGAAATTGCTAAAAGAGCTCTTTCTTTTGGAATGCGTGTCATTGCTACAAGTCATCATGATGCTATTGGTACTATTGTAGAAGGAGTCGAAATCTTAAGTGAAGATGAAGTTTTAGCACAAAGTGATTTTGTCAGCATTAATGTTCCTCTTCGAGAAGATACTTTTCATTATGCTGATAAAAACTTTTTTAAGAGAATGAAAAAGGGCGCTTATTTTATCAATATTGCAAGAGGAAAAGTGATGGATGTTGATGCTTTAGTAGAAGCCTTAAATACAGAACATTTAGCAGGATGTGCAGTTGATGTTTTTGATCAGGAACCTTGTTTAGATTCACCTTTAGCTAAATTTGGAGATCAAGTTTTAATTACACCGCACTCTTGTCCAATGACTTATCATGATCAGTATAATATGGATCAAATGGCAGCTGAAAATACAGTTGAAGTTTTGGATTTAATAAGAGGTAAAAAATAACAAATAGAATTTTCTATTTGTTATTTTTTGTATACTGCATAATAAAAGTGAACATTCTAAGTTGTTTGTTCAACTTATTCTGTTCACTTCATGATGTCCTTTATTTACAAAACTGATAAGTTAATTCTCCTAATATTTTAATTCCTTTTTCTATTTCTTCTAAAGAAGGTAAAGAGAAATTCATACGAATACTTTGACAAGATTTAGAAGAATCAACATGAAATTCATTACCTGGAACAATAGCAATATGTTTTTCTACTGCTGCTTCAACAAAATCTAACATATTGACATTATCTGGAAGATCAAACCAAACAAACATACCACCTTCAGGTTCAACAAAAGAAATACGAGGATGAAAATATTTTTTCATCATTTTTAACATATAATGACATTTTTCACTATACATATCTCTTAGTTTAGAAATATGTTCATCCATATCTACTGTTCTTAAGAAACCATCAATTGTATATTGTGATAAAGAGTTTGTATGATTATCATTTACCTGCTTAGCCATTTTAATTTTACTTATTAATTCTTTTTGTCCAACTAATAAACCTGCACGCATACCAGGAGAAATAATTTTAGAAAAACTACTTGTATAAATAACCATGCCTTTTTCATCAAAAGATTTAATTGATGGTACATCATTTCCACTTGTTCTTAAATAACCATAAGGATTATCTTCTAAAATAACAACACTATATTGACAAGCTAAATCATAAATAGCTTTTCTTTTTTCTAATGATGTTGTAATACCTGTTGGATTTTGAAAATTAGGAATAATATAAAAAAGTTTAGGTGTTGGTTTTGTTTGAAAGGCTTTTTCAAGTTCTTTTAAATTAACACCATCCTCTTCTAGAGGTACACCAATTAAACGAGCACCATTACATCTAAAACAGTTAAATGCTCCTAAAAAACTAGGATCTTCTACAACAATCGTATCCCCTTCGTCTATAAATATTTTACTTGTTAAATCTAATCCTTGTTGAGATCCAGTTGTAATTAAAATATCATCATTTTCTTTACAAATAGAATCATATTTATTTAAAAATTCTTTAGCAGATGCCATAAGACCTGGATAACCTTGGGCATCTCCATATTTTAAAATATCATCTGGATTTTTAGAAAAAACTTCATGTGCAATCGATACAAGTTGATCTTTAGGTATTGCATTGGGATCGGGAAATCCTCCTGCAAAACTAATAGCATCACTATATTGACCATTTCCGTTTGCTCTTGCAAGTACTGCTCGAATTGCTGAAAACTTAACTTGGTCCATTTTATTAGCAAAATTATAATTCATTGAAATCCCCTCCTTGGGGTTATTTTAGCAGTTATAAAATATAAATCAATAAAAAATTATCAAATATAATAAATAAATATCACCATGATAATAATATAATTAATAAATTATTATTAATATGATAAAAAAGTATTGACTTTTGTTTCGACCTCTTGTAGTATGTAGACAACAACAAAGCGAGGGGGGATCCAAATTGATTAAGTTAGAAAATGTAAATAAAGTATTTGGAAGTAATCATGTTCTAAAAGATATCAATTTAGAAGTTAAAGAAGGGGAAAAGCTTGTTATTTTAGGTCCAAGTGGTTCTGGAAAATCAACAACAATTCGCTGTATGAATTATTTGGAAGTACCAACAAGCGGAACAGTTTCAATTAATGGTGAAACCATTAATAAGAAAAATAAAAATAAAATTGTTGGAAACAATATTTCAATGGTATTTCAACAATTTAATTTATATCCACATAAAACAGTATTAGAAAATCTTACATTAGCACTTATAAAAATTCACAAAATGAAAAAAGAAGATGCTAATGAAAAAGCCTTTCAATATCTAAGAAGAGTTGGATTAGAAAATAAGGCTTATGCTTATCCACAAGAATTAAGTGGTGGCCAACAACAGCGTGTAGCGATTGCAAGAGCACTTGTTACTAATTCAAAAATCGTTTTATTTGATGAACCAACCAGTGCCTTAGATCCAGAAATGGTTAAAGAAGTTTTAGATGTTATGACAGATCTAGCAAAAGAAAACATTACCATGGTATGTGTCACACATGAGATGGGTTTTGCTAAACAAGTTGCAGATCGTGTGGTGTTTATGGATGATGGCCGTATTATAGAAGAAGGTACACCTGTAGAGTTCTTTGAACATCCTACAACAGATCGTGCTAAAGCATTTTTAAGTAAAATTATGAGATAGGGGGAAATCATAATGAAAAAGTTAGGGAAAGTATTATTATCAAGTTTATTTTGTTTAAGTTTAGTGGGATGTGGAAGTTCTTCAAGTAGTTCTTCTAAATCTACTTTGGAACAGATCAAAGAAGATGGGGTATTAAAAGTAGGTGTTAAAGATGACCGAATTGGTTTTGGTTTAAAAAACACAAAAACTGGAGAATATGAAGGTTATGAAATTGAACTTGCTGATATGTTAGCGAAAGAACTTATTGGTAAAAAAGCAAAAGTTGAATATACAGCAGTTGATGCTAAAACAAGAACAGGCCTTTTAGATAATAAAGAAATTGATTGTGTTATTGCTACATTTACAATTACTGATGAAAGAAAAGAATCATGGAATTTCTCAGATTCTTATTATCGAGATAATGTAGGAATCTTAGCTAAAAAAGGAAAATATAGTAGTTTAAAAGATATGGATGGAGCTACAGTTGCCGTACAACAATCATCTACGAGTAAAGAAGCTTTAGAAGAAGCTGCTTCAAAAGTAGGGGTTAAATTAAATTATAAAGAATTTGCAAGCGCACCTGAATGTGTTTCAGCAGTTAACTCAGGAGCAACAGATGCTTATTCAATTGATGTTACTTGTTTAATGAGTTATTTAAATGATGATCTAGAAATTTTACCTGATCGTTTTTCACCACAAGATTTTGGAATTGCAACGAGAAAAGATGATAAAGAATTAGCTAAAAAAATTAATAAATTTATTAAAGAATTAAAGGATGACGGAACATTAGATAAGTTACAAAAGAAATACAATATCGCACAGGAGGAATAGACTATGTTATTTAGAGGTTGGGATTTATTAATAAAAGATTTACCAGAGTTTTTACAAGCATTCTTCTTGGTGACTATTAAAGTTGCAGCTATTGGTGCAATTTGTGCATTGGTGTTAGGAGTTCTCTTTGGACTTCTATCATCATCACGTCATAAGATTATTCGCTTTATTTCTAGATGTTACGTAGAATTATTTCAAAATACACCTGTGTTAATTCAAGTATTCTTTGTTTATATTGGTTTACCTTATTTAGGATTTAATTTAGATTCTACAATTATTGCAGTGATTATTATTTCTTTATATCATGGAGCTTATATTAGTGAAGTAGTAAGAAGTGGAATTGAATCAGTACCACGTGGACAATATGAAGCAGCTAAATCTCAAGGCTTTTCATATTTAGAAACAATGATATATATCATTTTACCACAAACAGTAAGAATGATTTTACCACCACTTACAACGCAAATTGTAAACCTCATTAAAAATACATCTATTTTACAAGTTATTGCTGGTGGTGATTTGATGTATATGGCTGATTGTTGGGCAGCTAATACAGGAATTACAGTACCACCTTATTTAGTAGCAACAGTTTTATATTTTGCTATTTGTTATCCACTAACATGCTTATCAAGACATTTTGAAAAGAAGAGCTTAGAAGGATATAAACAAAAAGAAAAAGTCGTAGAAAAAGAAGTCATTATGAGACAACCTGCCATGGTGAAAGGGGTGCGCTTATGAGTGAATTCATAAATTTAGTACAAACAGTTTTAACACCTGATAACTTAAAATTCTTAGGAGAAGGTCTTATTCTTTCAATTAAATTCTCAATTATTGTTATATTTGGAAGTTTGGCTTTAGGAATAATTTTAGCTTTGACCCGTAATTATGCACCAAAACCATTAAAATTATTAAGTGTTTGTTATGTTGAATTATTTAGAAATACGCCCTTATTATTATGGATATTATTCGCTCGATTTACCTTACCAAAAATGTTTAATATTTCAGCATTTCAAGCAATTGTAATTACTTTTATATTCTTTTGTGCAAGTGGATTATCAGAAATTGTTAGAGGTGGGTTAAAAGCTATAGGAAAAGGACAATTTGAAGCAGCTGAGTCCCAAGGCTTTACTTTTGTTCAAACAATCATATATATTATTTTACCCCAAACGATTAAATTAGTTATTCCTCAATTGTTACAAACAATTATTACAATATTTAAAGATTCTTCTTATTTAAGTACAATTGGTGTAGTTGACTTTATGTATCAAGGTAGACGTTTAATGGCTCATTTTTTCCAAGCAGATCAAATTATGTTTATCTTTGTTTATATGGCAGGAATTTACTTTATTATTAACTTTGCTTTATCGTTAGTAGTAAGACATATGACTTCAAAGAAACGTGAAGCTAAAAAACGTATGAAATTAAGTAGAAAGTTACAAACTGTATAGCCCCCTTATAAGGACAATGGAAACATTGTTCTTTTTTTGTTGCTATATATCGTTTAACGATATATAATAAAAGTGAAGAAAGTATCGTTAAACGATATAGGAGATGAAATAAATGCCAAAAAGAGAAATGGAAGTATTAACCCCACAAATGTATTATGTATTACTTGTTTTACATCAACCAATGCATGGCTATGAAATTATGAATGAAATTACTCGAATTACTAATGGAGAAATCACTGTAGGAGCAGGTTCTTTATATACTTTATTACCAAAGTTTGAAAAAGAATGTTATATCAAATTAGTAAAAGTGGTAAATAATAAAAAAATTTATCAAATTACAAATCTAGGAAAAAAGAAATTACAAAAAGAAAAAGAAAGAATGCTTAAACAAATTTCATTATTAGATCAAATAGGAGGATAAAGATATGAAATACAAAGATGTCTTAAGAAATAGTTTGTATTTAGATGAAGAATTACAAGATTATTTTAATGAAATGTCTAAAAAAGGATGGCGTTTAGATTTCGTTGGTTATTATTATCGATTTATAAAAGATGAACATGTTTATAAGTATCAAATAGATTACACCCCTATATCTAGTGAATATCAAGATATTTTAAAGGAAATGGGGTATCACGAAGTAAGGAACTCATTTGATGATTTTAGAGTTTTAGAAAATGAAAATATTGATGCTCCTGATTTAAATACAGAATTTATTTTTGATAAAAATAATAAAATGAAACAATTTAAAAAGCTTCGCTATTTTATTTATCCAATTTTAGCGTATTTCCTATTTTGGTTAGGTAAGATTTTTATAAAAGATATTATAGAGATAGGTAAACATGTTCTTTATTATGAAGGATTTGGTTCATTGTTGATGGGGATTGTTTTTATTGTTTTATCATTTGTACTCTTATTTGTAACAATTTTAAATTTTTCTATTTTATATGCATTAAAAAATGATAAAGATTTAAAAAATTTAAAGAAGTTAAACAGTATTAAAGATCATTTAAGTATTCTATTTTATATTTTGTTATTAATAAGTGGTGTTTTTTACTTATTAAAATCATTTATAACATTAGATTTAAAAGTCATTGTTTATCTTTTACTTACATGTATTATTGGTGTGATTTTATCACGTATTATTAAAGATAATAAATATAACAGTATGATTGCTACTTTTGTTGCTATTGCTATTTGTGGACTTATTTTTCCTCAGGTACAAATGGATGATTCATTATTTGAAAGTAGCACTGTTAAAACAAAAATCACAAATTATGAAAAAGATATAAAAGATACAACATGTACCTATCCACAATTAGATGTCTTGATTAAAAAAGATAAGTATAAAGATGAAATCTTTAAATACATCATTATCAAAACAGAACATGATACAAGAGATAATCAAAATTTTGAAAAAGCAGTAAATACAAAATCTAATGTCTCATGGGACAGTAATAAAACACAATATGTTCATTATGAAAAAGCTATTCAATCTTTTAATAAAAAAGGAAATACATATGACAATGGAACATATGTAATCAAAGTATTAAAAAATAGAATTATTACAAGATACAAACAATAAGGGAGGATAAGACGATGAAACACAAATATGTTTTAAGAAATAGTTTGTATTTAGATGAAGAATTACAAGATTATTTTAATGAGATGTCTAAAAAAGGATGGCGTTTAGACTTTATAGGTTATTACTATCGTTTTAGTAAAGATGAACATATTTATAAGTATCAAATAGATTACACTCCTGTATCTAGTGAATATCAAGAGCTTTTAAAAGAAATGGGTTATCATGAAGTAGAAAATGCTTTATATGATTTTAGAGTTTTAGAAAATGAAGATGAAGATGCTCCTGATTTAAATACAGAATTTATTTTTGATAAAAATAACTTAATTAACCATCTGACACATCTTTTGATTTAACTCCGTTATTCTC